>NZ_CP126267.1:3300000-3577139 GCF_001864935.2 Curtobacterium sp. MCBA15_012
GGGGTTGACCTCGACGAGGGTGGCGTCCTCACCCGCGAAGACGTCGTAGAGCTTCACGAAGACGCCGGCCACCTGGTCGACGAGCTCGTCCGGGAACCCGGCCTGGCGCGCGATGTCCTTCGCCGCTTCCTCGTTGATCCCGGTCAGCGGGTTCACCTCGACACGGGCGAGCGCCTCGGGCTTCTCGACCGCGAGCTGCTCGATCTCCATGCCGCCCTCGACGCTGACGAGCGACAGGTAGGAGCGGTTCGCCCGGTCCAGCAGCACCGAGAAGTAGAACTCCTCGGCGATGTCGGCGCCCTGGGCGACCATCACGCGCTGCACGGTGTGGCCCTTGATGTCGAGGCCGAGGATCGCCTGCGCGTGCTCGAACGCCTCGTCGGGCGTCTTGGCGACCTTGACGCCGCCCGCCTTGCCGCGGCCGCCGACCTTCACCTGCGCCTTGACGACGACGACACCGCCGATCTGCTCGGCCGCCGCCTTCGCCTCCTCGGGGGTGTCGGCGATGATGCCCTGCAGCACAGGGACGCCGTAGGACTCGAAGAGGTCCCTGGCCTGGTACTCGAAAAGATCCACGCTGTTCTTCTTCCCGCACGGTTCGTGCGATCGGCATCGGTCGTCCGGTCGCGCTCTCAACGTCGAGGGTCGCTCGATGTCGAGACAACGGCCGCGCCCACCATACCGCCGCCGGGTGGACGGCCCGCGTCCCGCGGGTGTCGGCCGGGAGGCGCGCCCCGCCCCCGACGGCCGGCCCACGTCGTCCGGACCACCGGACAGGAGGCCCGCCCCGCCCCCGACGGCCGGCCCGCGTCGTCCGGACCGCCGGCCGGGAGGCCCGCCCCGCCCTCGACGGCCGGCCCGCATCGTGCCCGGCGCGGCCACGATGGCCGCAGCGCGCAGCGCGGGGAGGCCCTCCAGCAAGCAACGAGCACGGTCGACGGGTGGACAAGCACCTCCGTACCCGCGCCGCCGACGTCTTCGGCTGGGAACTCCGCCCCGAGCAGGAGACCGTCGTCGACGCCGTGCTCGCCGGGCGCGACGCCGTCGCCCTGATGCCGACCGGCTCCGGCAAGTCCGCGATCTACCAGGTCGCCGCCCTCGGCCTCGAGGGCGCCGTCGTGGTCGTCTCGCCGCTGGTCGCCCTGCAGGAGGACCAGGTCGTCGGCATCGAGAACCACCCGGACGCCCCGCGCGCGGTCACGATCAACGCCACGCACGGGCACCGCGAGCTCGACGAGGCCTGGGACGCGATCGACTCCGGCGAGGCCCGCTACGTGTTCCTCGCCCCCGAGCAGCTCGCGAAGGACGAGGTCGTCGACCGGCTCCGCGAGGTCGGCGTGGCGCTCGTCGCCGTCGACGAGGCGCACTGCGTCTCGAGCTGGGGCCACGACTTCCGACCCGACTACCTGGTGCTCGGCGAGGTGGTCGAGCGGCTGGGGCGGCCCCCGGTGCTCGCGATGACCGCCACGGGCTCCTCCCCGGTCCGGGCCGAGATCGTCGAGCGGCTCGGGATGCGCGACCCGCTCGTCGTCGCCACCGGCTTCGACCGGCCGAACCTGCGCTTCGAGGTCGTCCGGCACGCCGCCGACGCCGACAAGCGCGAGGCCGTCGTCGCGCAGGTCGCCGAGCTCGAGGGCGCCGGCATCGTCTACGTCGCGACCCGCGCCGACACGCTCGTGTACGCGGACGAGCTCGTCGAGAGCGGGCGCCGGGCCAAGCCGTACCACGCCGGTCTCCGCGTGCGGGACCGCGAGCGGGTGCACCACGAGTTCCTCGACGGCGAGCTCGACGTCGTCGTCGCGACGAGCGCCTTCGGCATGGGCATCGACAAGCCGGACGTCCGGTTCGTCGTGCACGCCGACGTGCCGGAGTCCGTGGACGCGTACTACCAGGAGGTCGGGCGGGCCGGTCGGGACGGCGACGTCGGCAGCACGACGCTGCACTACCGCGCCGAGGACCTGGGCCTGCGCCGGTTCTTCGCCTCGGGGTCCCCGCGGCCGGCGTCGCTGCGCGCGGTGTTCGACGCGGTCCCCGCCGACGGGTCGATCGCCCGGTCCGAGCTGGCCGAGCGGTCCGGACTCGCCGCCCGCACGGCCGGTCGGTCCGCGAACGCCCTGGTCGAGGCGGGTGCCCTCGAGGACGGCGAGGACGGACTGCGGCGCGTCGCGGGCGGGCCGACCGACGCCGCGGCCGCCGCGCGTCTCGCCAAGGGCCACGCACAGGAGCGGGCCGAGGTGGAGGAGTCCCGCATCGCGATGATGCGCCGGTACGCGGAGACCTCGGGCTGCCGCCGGCAGTTCCTGCTCGGCTACTTCGGCGACGAGCTCGCCGTGCCCTGCGGCAACTGCGACACGTGCACCTCGGGCAGCGCGACCGGTCTCGACGCCCATGGCGCGGACGGATCGCACGACGCCGAGTGGCCGCCGGACGCCCCGGTCGAGCACGGGCAGTGGGGCCGCGGCACGGTGATGAGCACCGAGGACGACCGCATCACGGTGTTCTTCGAGTCGGCGGGCTACAAGACCCTCGGCCTCGCGGACGTCGACTCGCGGCACCTGCTCGAACGCGTCTGACGACGGCCCTGGGTTCCCGAGCAGCCTGCCCGGGACAGCGGAGGAAGGCGCGGTCGCTCGACCACCCGTCGGCGACCGCGCTCCACTCCCCCGAGCACGGTGAGTGTGCCCCGCGCCCGTGTCCCGCAGGTGTCCGCCGGGTGAACGGCACGGGAAGCCGTGCGGCTCCGACCGCACGCCGGACCGTGGCTGCGCATCCCGGACGGCCCGTCAGGCGTCCGGCGTACACAGGAGTCCCCCGGAACGAGAAGGAGCACCCATGAGCGACCCCGGCATCAGCCCCGTGGACGACCTCGACGCGCAGGAGCGCCGGAACGACGACCTCGACCGCGAGCACGTCGGCCCGTACGAGGTCGACGAGTCCGAGGAGTCCCTCGAGACCGTCACGAACGACGCCGTCGCGGGCGAGACCGTCGAGCCGCAGCCCGGCGACGGCTCGGACGACGGCCCCACCGGCGGTGCACCGCGCGAGGGCTCGCCCGACCTGTGGGAGCACGACGCGGACGAGGACCGCCCCGACCTCGGTGGCGACCTCGGCACGAAGCCGCTCTGACCTGACGAGCGGTCACGACGTGAGCGACGGTCGGACGGGAGGCGCGGCGCACCACCGGCACCGCGCCTCCCGTCCGACGCACGCACACGTCGTCGACCGCGACCTGCGTCGCTGGCTCACCGACAGCACGCCCGTGGCCGCGGCCGGCCGCGCCATCCTGCTGCAGATCGCCGACCCGGTGGTCGCGGCGGGGGTCCGGCGGCACTCCGACTTCGCGCGACGACCGCAGCAGCGGCTCGCGCACACCCTGATGTTCGTGTCCGCGGTCCTGGTCGGTTCCGAGGCGGACGCCGCCCTCGCCGCGGCGTTCGTCGACCGGGCGCACCGGCCGGTTGCGGGCGCGGACGACGTCGAGCGGCAGCGGTGGGTCGCCGCGACCCTGTTCGACTCGGCCCGGCTCGCACACGACCTGTTCGGCGACCCGATCGACGCCGCCCGCGCCGAGGACGTCCTCGCGGCGTACGCACCGATCGCGACGTCGCTGCGCGTGCCCCCGGACCGGTGGTTCGACTCGGTGGCCGACTTCGACCGCTCCTGGTCGGACACCCTGGCGACCCTGCGCGTCACCGACGACGCACGCGGTGTCGTCCGCGACCTGCTCCACCCGCGGGCCGCCCCGGCGTGGGTGCGCGCGGCGATGCCGGTCGTCCGGGTCGTGACCGTCGGCATGCTGCCCGCACCGCTGCGCGGCGCGTACGGCTTCCCGTGGGGCGCGCACGAGGAACGGCGCTTCCGGCGCACCGTCGCCGGCCTCCGTCGGGTCCGCGCGGTCGTCCCGCGGTGGGTGCTGCGGCTGCCGGCGCCCCTGCTCATCCGGGCGATGCGCCGGACGGCCGCCCGGCACCGCGCTGCCCGCCCCGCCTCCGCGACGGACTGACACCAGTTCTTGTCATTCCGACAAGTACCGTGGTACGGTCGGGTCATGGCAGTCGAACTCAGCACCTGGGACGCCCAGGGCACACCGACGACCACGACGTTCTCCACCATGCGGTTCCCCGCCGGTGAAGCCCACGTCAAGGTCCAGGACGACGCCGACGCGGGGGCGACCACCGAGATCGCGACCCTGCGCGGCACCAGCGGCGACGACCTCGTCCTGCTCGGCATGTGGGCGGACGCGGTCCGCCAGCGCGGGGCACGGTCGGTCGCACTCGTCCCCTACCTCCCCGGCGCCCGACAGGACCGGGGCCTCCCCTTCGGCGCGAAGGTCTACGCTGACGTCCTCAACGGGTTCGGGATCGACCAGGTGATCGCCTTCGACCCGCACTCCCCCGTCATCGTCGGGCTGGTCGAGCGTCTCACGGTCGTCACGAGCGAGCAGGTCGTCCGCGACGCCGTGCTCGACGTCGAGGGGGACGCCTACACGGGGATCATCGCGCCGGACAAGGGCGCGGTCGCGCGGGCCACGGCGGTCGCCGAGTCGTGCGGCCTGCCCCTGTACCGGGCCGAGAAGCACCGCAACCCCGACACCGGCAAGCTCGACGGCTTCACGTGCGAGCCGCTCCCCGCGGACGGCCGGTTCCTGGTCGTCGACGACATCTGCGACGGTGGCGGCACGTTCGCGGGCCTCGCCAGCGCGACCGGCCTGCCGCGGGAGCGCCTGGGCCTCTGGGTCTCGCACGGGGTGTTCTCCGGTCGGGCCCCGCAGCTCGCCGAGCACTTCGCCGAGATCGTCACGACCGACAGCTACCCGGCACAGCAGGACGTGCCGGGCCTCCGCACCGTCCCGCTCAGCCCGTACCTCACGAAGGAGATCCGATGACCACCACGACGACGGGCCTCGAGCCCCGCACCACCGCCCCGAGCCCGATCGCGCCGCTCCTCGCGGTGGACGGCTACAAGCACTCGCACCGCCAGGTGTACCCGGCGGGCACGACCCGCATCCTCATCAACTGGACCAACCGGTCGAACGCGCACATGCCCGAGTCGACGCACGCCGTGGTGTTCGGGCTGCAGGCGTTCGTCCAGCGCCACCTGGTCGAGGCGTGGGCGCCGTTCTTCGCCGCCGACGAGGACACCGTCGCCGAGCTGTTCGAGCAGGCGCTCCAGGGCTACTTCGGCCCGAACCACATCGGCGTCGACCACGTCCGCGCCCTGCACCGCCTCGGCTACCTGCCGCTCGAGATCCGCGCGCTCCCCGAGGGCACCCTCGCCCCGATCGGCGTCGCGACCCTGACCGTCGAGAACACCGTCGACGAGTTCTTCTGGCTGCCGAACTACATCGAGACCGCGCTGTCGGCGTCGATCTGGCACCCCTCGACCGTCGCGACGAAGGCCCTCGCCTACCGCGACCTCATGGAGGAGTGGGCCGAGCGCACCGGCGCGGACCCGGCGAGCATCGACTTCGCCGCGCACGACTTCTCGTTCCGCGGGCAGTCGAGCATCGAGTCGGCGGCCGCCGGCGGCGCGGGGCACCTGCTGTCGTTCCTCGGCACCGACTCGATGCCCTCGCTCGACTTCATCGACCGCTACTACCCGGGCGACAACGGCTGGGTCGCCGCGAGCGTCCCCGCCACCGAGCACAGCGTGATGTGCGTCCGCGGTGCCGACGGCGAGCTCGAGACCTTCGAGCAGATCCTCGACGTCTACCCGACCGGCATCGTCTCGGCGGTGAGCGACGGCTTCGACCTGTTCAAGGTGCTCACCGAGACGCTCCCGCAGCTCAAGGACCGGATCACGGCGCGCGACGGCAAGCTCGTGATCCGTCCGGACTCGGGCGACCCGGTCGACATCGTCACGGGGACCGTGCACGGCGTCCCGCAGGACGAGCTGTTCCGCGAGGGCCGCAGCCACGAGGAGAAGGGCGTCGTCGAGCTCCTCGACGAGCTGTTCGGCCACACCGTGAACGCGAAGGGCTACAAGGTCCTCGACCAGCACATCGGCGTCATCTACGGCGACAGCATCACCCTCGACCGTGCCCGCCGGATCTACGAGCGCCTCGCCGCCAAGGGCTACGCGAGCGACAACATCGTGCTCGGCATCGGGTCGTACACGTACCAGTACATGACGCGCGACAACCTCGGCAGCGCCGTGAAGGCCACCTGGGCCCTCGTCGACGGCGAGCCCGTGGACATCCAGAAGGACCCGAAGACCGGCAGCGGCAAGAAGAGCGCGAAGGGCCGCATCGCCCTGCACCGCGACGCCGACGGCGAGATCCGGCAGACCGACCAGGCGACCCCCGAGGACGAGGCGACGAGCCTCCTCCAGCCCGTCTGGGTCGACGGTCGCTTCCAGGTCCACCAGTCGTTCGCCGACGTCCGCGAGACGCTCCGCACCGAGCGTGCGGCCCGCGCGGCCCGTCGGGCGGCGGCGTGACCGACGCCGCCACGGCAGCCCGCGACCAGCCCCTCATCGCGATCGACGTCGTTCCGGTGTCGTTCACGACGGGGGGCGGGTTGCGGGTCGCCACCGCGCGTCGGGCGAACGCCCCGTACGCCGGACGGGAGGCGCTGCCCGGCGTGCTCCTGGACGCTGCGGAACGCCTCGCCGACGGTGCGCGGCGCGCACTGCGGACCAAGACCGGGATCGACGCGGCTGCGGTCCGGCACCTCGCCCAGGTCGGGGCGTTCGACGGGCCCGAGCGGGACCCGCGGGACGCCGCGGTGAGCATCGCGTTCCTCGCGGTCGTGGCACCGGAGCCCGGCGGGGCGTCGGACGGACCCCTGCGTGACGGAGGCGACCCGCGCATCCCGGGCGACACACCGATGGACCGACACTCGTCCGACGGGGGCGACCCGCGCCTCCCGGCCGATGCCCGGGCCGTCTGGCACCCGCTCGACGGAGGTGACCACGGCCTCCCGTTCGACCACGACGCCATCGTGCGCGCCGCGCGCGACCAGGTGCGGACCCGGCTGTGGCGGGACACCGCGCTGACCCGCGCCCTGCTCGGCGAGGTCTTCACCACCAGCGACGCGGCGCAGCTGCACGCGGCCCTGCACGGCGCCCCTCCGGACGCCGGCAACCTCAACCGCGCGCTCCGGACGAACCCCGCGCTCGTGCGCACGACGGTCCCCGCACGGACCGGCGGGCGCGGCGGGCGTCCCCCGGCGACCTGGACGTGGACGGACTAGGCGCGGTTGGCTGGGGCCATGTCCGCTTCGCTGTCCGGTGACGACTCCCTGCACCTGCCCGAGTTCGACGCCCCGCCCGCATCGCCGATCGACCTCGCCCGGCAGTGGCTCGACGCCGCGTCCGAGCGCGAGGTGTCCGAGCCGATGTCGATGACCCTCGCGACCGCCGGTGCCGACGGCCGGGTGAGCGCCCGCACCGTGGACGTGAAGCGCCTCGAGGACCGCGGGCTCGTCTTCGGCACCTCGACCCTCAGCCCGAAGGGACGGCAGCTCGCCGAGAACCCGCACGCGGCGCTCCAGGTGTACTGGCGCGAGACCATGCAGCAGCTCCGGTTCGAGGGTCGGGCGGTGCAGCTCTCCGACGAGGAGTCCGACGCCCTGTTCGCCGACCGCTCGCCGAAGTCCCGCGCCGCCACCGCGATCGCCGACCAGTCCGACGTGCTCGAGCCGCGGACGCTGCAGGACCTCATCGACGACGCGAACCTGCTGCTGTCCGACACCGACGACGAGGTGCCCCGCCCGGAGGGGTGGGTCGCGTGGCGGCTGGAGCCCGAGATCGTGGAGTTCTGGCACGGCAGCCGCGACCGGATGCACCGGCGGTTGCAGTACGTCCGCGCGGGCGAGGGCTGGGACGCGGCGCGGCTGCAGCCGTAGCGGGCGCGGGACGCCCGCGCTGCCGGGCGCGCACGGGTTCGCCGGGCGCGGGGCGCCCGCGCACGCGCACGCGTCGGTTCGTCCGGCGAGGTTCGCACAACGGGAAGCACGTCGCACCACGTGATCGCGTGGTGCGACGTGCTCCCCGTTGTTCGTGGGCACCCGACACCGCGCGGTAGCGTCGGCGGATGGGGAACGACGCCGCACCGACCGTCCGCCGAGCCGAGCCGCGGGACGCCCGCAGCATCGCCGAGGTGCACGTCCGGGCCTGGCGGGAGGCGTACGCGCACCTGCTCCCGGCCGCGTTCCTCGCCGCGCTCGACGTCGACGCCCGCGAGGACCGGTGGCGCGGACTCGTCGCCGACCCCGACCTGACCGTCCTGGTCGCCGAGCGGGACGGCAGGGTCGTCGGGTGGGCCTCGGCCGGGCCCGGACGGGACGACGAGCCCGTGCGGGACCGCGAACTCGAGGGCATCTACGTGCTCGCCGGGCACCACGGTTCCGGTACGGGCCAGGTGCTGCTCGACGCCGCGGTCGGCACCGAACCCGCGTTCCTCTGGGTCGCCGACCGCAACCCGCGCGCCGAGGCGTTCTACCGCCGCAACGGGTTCGAACGGGACGGGGCCACGAAGCACGTCCCGATCGGTCCCGCCGGGCTCGACGCCGTCCGCATGGTCCGGTAGTCGGCGCGGCCGCGGGACCTGCCCGCTAGAGCTTCTCGATCGGCGCGATCTTGATGAGCAGCTTCTTGCGCCCCGCAGCGTCGAACGCGATCTCGGCGATGCGCTTGGCGCCCTGCCCGGTCACCGCGGAGACCGTGCCCTCGCCGAAGTCCACGTGCGTGATCCGGTCGCCGGCCACGAGCTCCATGTCCCCGTTGTCGCGGACCTGCCCGGACACCCGGTTCGCCCACTCGGTCTTCGGGCGGGTCTTCGCCGCCGCGGCCGCACGGTCGTACGACCCGCCGCCCCAGCCGCCACCGCCCCGGTAGCCGCCGCCACCCGAGCCGCCCGCTCCGCCGAAGCCCCCGGCACTGCCGCCGTCACGCCGGGCGTTGAGCGCGCGCGGCTGCGTCCCACCGCGGCTGTTCGCCATGCCCGGCGACTGCTTCCACTCGATGAGCCCCTCGGGGATCTCCTGCAGGAACCGGGAGGGCATCGCCACGTTGACGTCGCCGAACTGCGCGCGGGTCATCGCGAGCGACAGGAAGAGCGACTTCTTGGCGCGGGTGATCCCGACGTAGAACAGGCGGCGTTCCTCGGCGGGGCCGCCCGGCTCGTTCGCGGACATCCGGTGCGGGAGCAGGTCTTCCTCGACACCGGTCAGGAAGACCGCGTCGTACTCCAGGCCCTTCGCGGTGTGCAGCGTCATGAGCGACACCGTGCCCGAGGAGTCGTCGAGCTCGTCCGCAGCCGCGACGAGCGAGACCTCGGTGAGGAAGTCGGAGAGCGTGCCCTCGGGGTTGTTCTTCTGGAACTCGCGGGTCACGGCCACGAGCTCGTCGATGTTGTCGGCCCGGGCGGAGTCCTGGGCGTCGGGCGACTTCCGCAGGTTCTCGAGCAGCCCCGAGCCGTCGAGCAGCTGCGTCAGCGTGTCGACGACCGGCTGTGTCGCCGCGCGCGTCGAGACGTCGTCGAGCAGCGCCGCGAAGGACGTGATGGCCGTCCGTACCTTGGGCCCGAAGCCGAGCTCGTCGGCGTGCCGCAGGGCCTCGCGCATCGAGGTCTCGTGCTCGTCGGCGTACCGCTGCAGCGCGGTCTCGGTGACCGCCCCGATGCCGCGCTTCGGCACGTTGAGGATGCGGCGCAGGGCGAGCGGGTCGGCCGGGTTGGCGACCGTGATCAGGTACGCCATGGCGTCCTTGATCTCGGCGCGCTCGTAGAACTTCGTGCCGCCGAGCACCCGGTACGGGATCGCCGCCCGGATGAAGATCTCCTCGAGCGCACGGGTCTGCGAGTTCGTCCGGTAGAACACGGCCATGTCCCGGTAGGACATGCCGTCCTCGTGCAGCCGCTGGATCTCGTCGGCGACGAACTGGGCCTCGTCGTGGCCGGTGTACCCGGTGAAGCCGATGATCTTGTCGCCGGCCCCGACGTCCGTGAACAGGTTCTTCGCCTGCCGGTCGAAGTTGTTCGCGATGACGGCGTTCGCGGCGTCGAGGATGGTCTGCGTCGACCGGTAGTTCTGCTCGAGCAGGATGACCTTCGAGTTCGGGAAGTCCCGCTCGAACTCGACGATGTTGCGGATGTCCGCCCCGCGGAAGGCGTAGATCGACTGGTCGGAGTCACCGACGACCGTCAGGGACGCCGGCGCGATCGACCCGTCGGCCTCGCGCATGCGTTCCACGTGCTGCCCGGCGTCCTCGAGCTTGTCGACCTGCTCCACGGGCACCGGCCGGGTGAGTTCGCGGATCAGGGCGTACTGCGCGTGGTTGGTGTCCTGGTACTCGTCGACCAGGACGAACCGGAACCGTCGCTGGTAGAGCGCGGCGACCTCGGGGAACGCCCGGAACAGAAACACCGTCTGCCCGATGAGGTCGTCGAAGTCGAAGGCGTTCGCCCGACGCAGCTCGTTCGTGTAGCGGCGGAACACCTCCGTGAACATGACCTCCTGCGGGTCGTTCGCGTTGATGTTCCTGGCGTACGTGTCGACGTCCTGCAGCTCGTTCTTGAGCTTCGAGATCTTCGACGAGGCCGCGCCGACCGTCAGCCCGAGCGAGTCGGCCTCGAGCTCCTTGATGATCCGCTTGAGCAGCGCCCGCGAGTCGGCGGAGTCGTAGATCGTGAACGACTGCGGGAACCCGAAGCGCTCGGCCTCGCGCCGGAGGATCCGCACGCACGCGGAGTGGAACGTCGAGATCCACATGCCCTCGGACGCCTGGCCGACCAGGGCGTGCACGCGCTCGCGCATCTCGGCGGCGGCCTTGTTCGTGAACGTGATCGCGAGGATCTGCGACGGCCAGGCTTCGCGGTTCGCGAGCAGCAGGGCGATCCGTCGGGTCAGCACGCTCGTCTTGCCGGAGCCCGCGCCCGCCACGATGAGCAGGGACTCACCGCGGTACTCGACGGCTTCCTTCTGCTGGGGGTTCAGACCCGCGGTGAACGGGTCGTCGTACCCGCCGGCGCGGTTGCCCGCGCCCGGCTCGGGCGACTGGTCGAAGGGGTCGAGCACGATCGTCATGGCCGGGCCAGTCTAGGCGCGGCCCCCGACACCGGCACGCCCGGTCCGACCGCGACGGCACGGCCCACCTCCGACACCTGGCCGCGGCACCCCGTGCCCGGACCGGGAGGCGCGACACCTGCCCGGCACGTCGACCACCCACCGTCGCGGCCGGCCAGGAGGCGCGACCCGCCCCCGGCACGTCGGTCGCCTCGACGTCGGGACCGGGACGCGCGGCTCCCGCCCGACCCGCTGGCCGCGGTCGGCGGCGTGGTGCAGGCTGGCCCCGTGGGGACGTGGACGGCAGGGGACACCGTGGGACCGTGGAGAGCAGGCGACACCGTGGGGCTGGTGGCACGCAGTTGGCTGTGGATGTCCTTCGTCACCACCCCGGTGACGATCGTGCTCGCCGGCGCGTGGCTCGCCCTCCTCCAGGACCCGGGCGACTGGACCGCCGTCGTGGTGTGGTTCTTCATCATCGCGATCGGTGTCGGGCTGGTCGGGCTCGGCGGCGCCGTCGTCGCCGCGCCGTTCACCCACGGGCTCGGACGCCTGCTCACGCGACGGCCGCTCCGACGGGGCGTGCACGTCGTCGCGCACGCCCTGCTCGCCGGCACGCTCGCGGCGCTGGGCACGGCCCTGCTCGGCGCGTGGTGGTCCGGCGGCGTGCCGGCACCCGTCTTCCCGCTGCTCGTGTCGGCCCCAGCCGGGGCAGCCGCCGCGATCGCGACGTGGCGCGCGACCGCGCCGGTCCGCGCCGATCCCGATCCCGATCCCGGGCTCGACACCGAGGCGAGCGGGAGTCCGCACCCCGACGGGGTCGCCTGACCCTCGAGCGCCCGACACGACTCCGACGTGACCGGCGCGACGCCGACGTGACCGGCGCGACTCCGACGTGACCGGCGCGACCCCGACGTGCCCGACGGGACGCGGAAGCGGCCGACGCGGCGGCGACGGCACTCGTCGATCGGTCCGGCCCGTGGGCGGCTCGTCAGCCGGCCTGCCCCGCGACGAGCGACCGCGCCCGCACAGCGAGGTCCGGGTGGTCCGCGAAGACGCCGTCGACCCCGGTCCGCACGACCGAGGTGAACCAGCGCTCCCAGTCGCCGTGCGCCGCCACGTCGCCCCCGCGCCGCAGCGGAGCCGGGAGGAACCGGTTCTCCGGTCGGAGCGTCCACGTGTAGACCGCGAGGCCGGCCGCGTGGGCCCGGTCGACGATCGCGCTCCGCACCGGTCGCGGGTCGTCCACGGCGACGGTGTCCGTCCCGGCCATCAGCGTCTTGAGGTCGACGCTGATCCCGTGGAACTCCGACGCGAAGCCCGCCAGGGCCTCGTCGGTGCGCTCGGTCGCCCACGTGGGAGCCGCGGACCCGTGGGACGCGACCTCGTCGGCGGCGCTGCCACGGGCCTCCTGGAGGTACACGAGCCGGCCACCCGTGTCCCGTGAGCCGAGCTGCCGGAGCACGCGCTTCTCGAACGACTCGATCGTGAGCCGCTCGTCGTGCCGCCACCCGGCAGCACCGAGCGCGTCGTCGAGCAGCTCGGCCATCGGGAACCCGGCCTGCTCGAAGAACGTGGCGTGCTTGACCTCGGCGACGAGGCCGACCGGGCGCGGAGCCGCGTCGAGGACGCCGAGCAGGTCATCGAGGCGCAGGACGTGCCCCTCGCCGTCGTGCGCGGCCGAGGCGGGGCGCAGCGCGGGCAGCCGCTCGCGGACCGTGAGGGTGCGCACCTCGCCCCACGTCATGTCCTCGGTGAACCAGCCCGTCACCGTCTGCCCGTCGATCGTCTTCGTCGTCCGCAGGTGGGCGAACTCGGGGCGCTCGGCGACGTCGGTCGTGCCGGAGACCTCGTTCTCGTGGCGCAGCACGAGCACGCCGTCCTTCGTCGGGACGAGGTCCGGTTCGATCGCGTCGGCGCCGAGCTCGACCGCGAGCTCGTACGCGGCGCGGGAGTGCTCGGGGCGGTGTCCGGACGCGCCACGGTGGGCGATCACCTGGGTCATGCGCCGTACCGTACTGCCGCGTCGTGACCGGCCGGTGACGTGCTGCCGGTCCGCTGCTGCGAGACGTCGCAGACAGTGGGCGACTGCTCGGCCCGCTCGGGGCGTGCACGCAGACCGCGACCGTAGGCTCCGGAGGTGTCGGGACCGTCAGGACCCGCTTCCGCTCGCCGCGAATCCTCAGCCTTCCGCGGTGCAGCGACCCTAGGCTGAGAGGACTCGAATCTCCAAGGAAGAGGACACCATGGCCTTCAAGCCCGGTTTCGACCAGTCCCCCGCCTTCAACGACCAGGGCCGTGGCGCCTGGGGCGCCGGCGCTGGTCAGCAGCAGGCGGGCTGGGGACAGACCCCGAACCAGTACCCGCAGCAGCAGTACCCCCAGCAGGGTCAGTACCCGCAGCAGGGACTGTCGCCCGAGCAGCTGCAGTACATGTACGACCGCCCGACCGCCGACAAGGTCGACACCGGCCGCATGTCCTACGAGGACACCATCGTCAAGACGCTCCTGGCGTTCGGCGTGCTCCTCGTCGGTGCGGTCGCCGGGTGGAACCTGCCCCCGGTCGTCTGGATCGTCGGCGCCCTGGTCGGCTTCGTGCTCGCGCTCGTCAACACCTTCAAGAAGAAGCCGTCGCCGGCACTCGTGCTGCTATACGCCTTCTTCGAAGGAATATTTGTTGGTGGCATCTCGGCCACTTTCAACGAAGTCTCCGACGGTATCGTCACCCAGGCGATTTTTGGCACTCTTGGGGTCTTCGCTGTCACACTGCTACTCTTCACGTCCGGCAAGGTGCGCGCGACGCCCAAAGCTACCCGTTTCTTCCTCGTCGCGATGGTCGGATACCTGATCTTTTCGATTGTCAGTATCGTCCTGCAAGCCACTGGCGTCACCGCGGGCTCGTTCGGTTTACGGAGTGAGCCGAGCTTCCTGTTCGGCATCCCATGGGGCGTCCTGATCGGCATCTTCGTCGTGGTCATGGCGGCCTACTCGCTGATCCTCGACTTCGACCAGATCAAGACCGGTGTGCAGCGCGGCGCTCCCCGCATCTACGCGTGGACGGCGGCGTTCGGCCTCATCGTCACCCTGGTGTGGCTGTACCTCGAGATCCTGCGCATCCTCGCGATCATCGCGAGCAGCCAGCGCAACTAGTCGACCCCGTTCGACACGGAGGGCCCCGGCGCACGCCGGGGCCCTCCGTCGTTCCCGGGGCCCCGTCGTTCCCGGGGCGAACGGCACGCCCGCTCCCCGCGCACGCACGAGGGCCCGGCACGCAGTGCGTGCCGGGCCCTCGGAGCGTCAGGGAGCGCCTACTCCCACTCGATCGTCCCCGGCGGCTTCGACGTGACGTCGAGCACGACCCGGTTGACGTCGGGCACCTCGTTCGTGATGCGGTTCGAGATCTTCGCCAGGGTGTCGTACGGCAGGCGCGTCCAGTCGGCCGTCATGGCGTCCTCGGAGGACACCGGACGGAGCACGATCGGGTGGCCGTAGGTGCGGCCGTCGCCCTGCACGCCCACCGAGCGGACGTCGGCGAGCAGCACGACCGGGCACTGCCAGATCTCCTGGTCGAGGCCGGCCGCGGTGAGTTCCTCGCGGGCGATCTTGTCCGCCGCACGGAGCAGCTCGAGTCGGTCCCGCGTGACCTCGCCGACGATCCGGATGCCGAGACCCGGGCCGGGGAACGGCTGGCGGCCGACGATGACCTCGGGCAGCCCGAGCTCGCGACCGACCGCGCGGACCTCGTCCTTGAACAGGGTGCGCAGCGGCTCGACGAGCTCGAACGTCATGTCCTCGGGCAGGCCACCCACGTTGTGGTGCGACTTGATGTTCGCCGTGCCCGAGCCACCGCCGGACTCGACGACGTCGGGGTAGAGGGTGCCCTGGACGAGGAACTTGACCTCGCCGGAACCCTCGTCGCCGCGCGCCTCGAGGACGAGTGCCTCGGCCGCGGCCTCGAACGTGCGGATGAACTCGCGCCCGATGATCTTGCGCTTCTGCTCGGGGTCGCTGACACCGGCGAGGGCGTCGAGGAACTGCTGCTCGGCGTCGACCGTGACCAGGCGGACACCGGTCGAGGCGACGTAGTCCTCCTCCACCTGCTTGCGCTCGTCGGCGCGGAGGAGCCCGTGGTCGACGAACACGCAGGTGAGCTGGTCGCCGACGGCCTCGTGCACGAGCGCTGCGGCGACGGCGGAGTCGACACCACCGGAGAGCCCGGCGATGACCCGCGCGGAACCGACCTGCTCGCGGATGCGGGCGACCTGCTCCTCGATGACGTTGTTCGCGTTCCAGTCGCCCGGGAGCCCGGCCGCACGGTGCAGGAAGTTCTCGAGCACGGCCTGGCCGAACGCGGAGTGCTTGACCTCGGGGTGCCACTGCACGCCGTAGAGCTTGCGCTCGTCGGACGCGAACGCCGCGACGGGCGTCGACGCGCTCGACGCGAGGACCTCGAAGCCCTCGGGCGCCTTGGCCACGGAGTCGCCGTGCGACATCCACGTGACCTGCGACGCCGGCTGGTCGCCGAGCAGCACGCTGTCGGTCCCCGTGACGGTGACGTCGGTCGCGCCGTACTCGCGCTGGCCGGTCTGGGCGACCTCGCCGCCGAGCGACTTCGCCATGGCCTGGAAGCCGTAGCAGATGCCGAGCACCGGGACGCCGAGGTCGAGGATGCCGCCGTCGAGTGCGGGGGCACCCTCCTCGTAGACGGACGACGGGCCGCCGGACAGCACGATGGCCGCCGGGTCCTTCGCCTTGACCTCTTCCGCGGTGATGGAGTGCGGGACGATCTCGCTGTAGACGTTCGCCTCGCGCACGCGACGTGCGATCAGCTGCGCGTACTGGGCGCCGAAGTCGACGACGAGGACTGGACGCTGGTCGGTCTCGCTCACCGAGCGGCCTCCTTCTCACGCTGCTGGGCAGCGGTCAGCTCGTGGTAGGTGTCCATGGCCTTCTTCTGCATGCGGTGCTCGACCACGAAGGACATGAAGGGGATGATGCCCCCGAGGGCGATGAGCAGGAAGCGGGACGGCCTCCAGCGCATGATGCTCCACAGACGGAAGTCCGTGAAGAGGTAGAGGACGTACAGCCAGCCGTGGGCGATGAGGATCGCGATCGACAGGTTGAACGTGCCGGGCGCCTCACCCGCGGTGCCGTTCGGGACGAAGAACGGCCCGTTGCCGAGCTGCATCTCGCGCTGCAACGGCGTGTACTTGATGATCACCTCGACGACCAGGGCGAGCAGCAGCACGCCCGTGATGTACGCCGAGACGCGGTACCACTTGACGGCCCCGGGGATCTTCGGGACGTCGCGGGGGCGGACGGTCAGAGCCATGCCGACGATCCTACCGTCGGACCGTGTCGGCACCCGAGCCGGCGGTGGCCCCGTCGTCCGCGGGACCGCCGGCAGGAGCGACGGACGACGCGGAGCCAGCCGCGGCCTCGAGGCCCTCCTCCTGTTCACGTTCGAAGGCGTCCTTCACGAACCGGTACCAGAGGAAGACGGCGAACCCGGCGAAGACGACCCACTCGACCGCGTAGAACAGGTTGAGCCAGTCGAACTGGACCTCGCGCGTCGGGGCACGGTCGGCGATGGTGCCGAGGCCTGCGGCCTTCGCGGTGGTGCCGTCGGCGACGACGTACCCGATGTACATCCGGTCGTCGAACGCCTTCCAGGTGTTCACGAACCGGGCGGGGGCGACGGCGGAGAACTCGCCCTGCTGGTACTTGTCCTGGTCGGGCGACTCGGCGGGGTAGTACCGCCCCTCGACGGTGACGCGGTCGCCGTGCGCGATCCGCTCCCCGCCGGCGAGGGCCTCGCGACGCTGGTCGGACCACCCGATGACGACGGGCAGGCTCGCACCGCTGCCCGCGTCGACCAGGTGCCCGACCGCCTGGTAGGTGCCGCCGCCGGAGCGTCCGGTGAGCAGGGTCGTGTCCCCGGCGACGAACGTGCCCGTGACGGTCACCAGCTGCCCCGCGAGCTGTTCCGGGGCGCCCCGCTCGGGCTCGGTGACGTCGTCGAGCGCCTTGCGCGTCTCGGTCGTGGCGGGCAGGGGCTTGCCGTTCGCGATGCTCCGCTCCAGCTGCCACTTGCCCAGTCCGGCGAACACCGCCGCGAGCACGAGCGCCAGCAGGAGCAGCGCGATCCACCTCGGTCGTCGGGCTACGGCCCACATCTGTATCAGTACTCCGGATCGCGCTGGCGGACCGGACGCGTTCGGCGTTCGGCGGGGACCTCGACCGGCGACGTCACGGGTTCGACGGTCTCCGGGTCGGCGGTCTCATTGTCGCGCGCTTCCCTGCCCGCCGCCTCCACGAGGGCGAACTCCTCCGCGAACTGCCGGTCGCGCTCGGCACGCCGGGCTGCGGCCGCAGCGTCCTGGTCGGCGACCCCGGCCTCGGCCGCGGCGTCCGCCGCCTGGTCGAGCGCGGGACCGGCCGGGACCGCGCCGGCGCCGCGGCCGAGCCGCGAGCGCAGGCGCGTGCGCAGCCGCGCGACGCGCGCCGGCCGCACCACGAGGCGGCCGATCCGGTCCGAGTTCACCGCGAGCAGCGGCCCGAGGACGGCCATGACGAGGACGTAGAGGCCCGCGAACGCGGTGATCCGCGCCTCCAGGCCGGCGGCGGCCGACAGCGTCGCGAGGATGAGCGCGAACTCGCCGCGGTTCACGAGGATCACCGCGGTGTTGATGCCCTGCTGGACGCTGAACCCGTTCATCCGGGCGACGAGCTGCCCGGCCACGGCGTTGAGCGCGACGGTCATGCCGATCGCGCCCAGGACGGGCCAGAGCACCTCGCCGAAGGTCGACAGGTCGAGGCCGAGCCCGAAGTTCACGAAGAAGAACGCCGCGAAGACGTCGCGCATCGGCAGGGCCAGCTGCTCGATGCGGTCCCGGTAGCGGGTCGCGCCGCAGAGCAGGCCGATCACGAACGCCCCGATCGCGTCGGTGACGCCGAGCAGGTCGCCGATGCCGCCGAACATCACCGCGAGGCCGAAGAACAGCACCGTGAACAGTTCGTCGTCGCGGGTCGCGAAGATCTTCGACACCCACTTGCCGGCGAACCGGGCGAGGGTGAACATCACGACGAGGAACCCGAACGCCAGGCCGAGCTTGCCGACCACGCCCCAGACGTTCGTGTCGCCGGACAGCACGACCGAGACGATCGCCAGGTAGATGGCGATGAAGACGTCCTCGATCACGGTGACGCCGAGGATCATCGGGGTCTCGTCGTTCGCCAGGCGCCGCAGCTCGATGAGCAGCTTCGTGACGATCGCACTCGACGACGTCGCCGTCATGCCCGCGATGATCAGGGCTTCACGGGTGCCCCAGCCGAGCGAGAACCCGAAGGCGAACCCGATGCCCATGTTGATCGCGACGTACGTGCCGCCGGACACCAGGAGCTTGCCGGCGTTGCCGTAGAACTCCTCCTGGTCGAACTCCAACCCGAGGTTGAACAGCAGCAGGATCAGACCGAAGGTCGCGATGAGCTCGATCGTGTGCGACTCGACGTTGAGCCCGATCCACGGGGTGTGCGGGCTCGCGATGAGCCCGACCACCATGTAGATCGGGATGGCGGGCAGACCGATGGTCTTGCCCAGTCGCCCGAGCACGTAGGCGATGACGAAGAGCACACCGATGGTGAGCAGTTCGCCGCCGAGGTGCACGGGTCAGCTCCCGGGCGGCGCCTCGGCGGCGGCCGCCGCCAGCTGTCCGCTGCGGTAGAAGGAGAACGCCTTGGCGACCTTCTCGGGAGCGCCCGCGACGACGATGGTGTCACCGGGGAACACGACGAAGTCGGGCGAGGGCGCGGGGTTCGCGCTGTCGCCGCGGACGACCGCGACGACGGTGAGGCCGATGAAGCCCGAGTCGTGCAGGTCACCGAGGGGCTTGCCCGCGATGGCGTCGTCGTAGTCGACGCTGAACCAGTCGATCGACAGTCCGGGGATCTCGTCGAGCTTGTCGAGGCCCTCGGTGATGCGGGTGCCGCCGAGGAGCTCGGCGAGCGTGTGCGCCTCGTCCTCGCTCAGGCGGAGCGAGACCTTCTCGGACTTGTCCGCGCCGTCGGAGACGTCGGCGAACGAGATGAGGTCGGAGTGCCCCGACCGGTGCGTGATGACACCGCACTTGCCACCGTCGTCGGTGTAGAAGCTGTGCAGCACGCCGACTCCGGGGAGTTTGACGCGATGGACGTCGACCATGATGGCTCCCTTGGTGAGTACCCCGATGATAACCACCGGCTCGTTCCGGGCATTCCGGCCGTAGGGTCTCCGCATGGGGTGGACACGTGTGACGGCCGTCGGTGGGATGGTGCTCGTGATCGGGTACGCGGCACTGCTCGCGGTGCACGCACTGGTCCTCGATCCGCTCGCGGCCGTACCGGGGACGTCGCTCCGGGCGATCTACGCCGGCGTCGACGCGATCGGGCTCAGCACGACCCAGGACATCGCGGGGGTCCTGGTGAGCGCGGGCACCGGTGTCGCCCTCGCGGTGGGGACGGCGGTGCTCGGCGTGCGACAGCGCATGCCGCTCCCCGTCATCGCGGTCTGCCACCTCGCGCTGCTCGCGGCCGGGGCTGCGGCGGTGTTCCAGTCCGGCTTCTTCCTCGGTATGGACGTCGCCGACGCCTTCGGCGTCTCCGGCGGCGTGCACGCCTGGTCCGGGACGGCACTCTTCACCGTGAGCGCGGTCGCGCTCGTCGGCATCCCGGTGGTGTTCGCCGCGACGATGGTGCGGACCGCCCGCCGGTCGCGCACCGCGGGCTGACGACGGACGGGAGGCGCGTGGCGGGCCCGCCACGCGCCTCCCGTCCGTCACCGGGCCGGCACCGCTACTCCGGCTCGGACGTCTTCTCGCCGATGACCTGCTCGTCCGAGGCCTTCGCGCCCTCGGCACCGCTCGACCGGCCGCCGCCGACGACCACGTCGTCCTCGTCGAACCCGAACGCGATGTCCGGTGCCTCGAGCCGCACGCGGTCCGCGGACTCGTCGTCGGGCTGCAGCTGCGACTCCCGCTCGGCGGCGACCCGCTTGAGGTAGTTCGCGACCTCGTGCTCGGTCGTCTCCTGGTCCCAGCCGAGAACGTCCGCCATGAGCTTCGCCGCGACCGGGGCCGCCGACTCGCCGCGGTCCCAGGCCTCGATCGAGATGCGGGTGCGGCGGGCGAGGACGTCCTCCAGGTGCAGGGCGCCCTCGTGCGAGGCCGCGTACACGACCTCCGCGCCGATGTAGTCGTCGGCCTGCGGCAGCGGCTCACCGAGCGACGGGTCCGCGTCGACGAGCGCGAGCACCTCGGTCGCGAGCGTGCCGTACCGGTTCAGCAGGTGCTCGATCCGCACCTTGTGCAGCCCCGCCGCGCGGGCCGTGCGGCCGCGGCGGTTCCACGCGGCCGGGTACCCCTCGGCACCGAGCAGCGGGATGTCCTCGGTCGTCGACTCCGGGATCTTGCCGTCCATCGCGGCGACGGCCTCGTCGATCGCGTCCTTGCCCATCACGCGGTAGGTCGTCCACTTGCCGCCGGCGACGACCACCAGCCCGGGGACGGTGTGCGCGACGACGTGCTCGCGGCTGAGCTGCGAGGTCTGGTCCGACTCCCCCGCGAGCAGTGGACGGAGGCCGGCGTACACGCCCTCGACGTCCTCGCGGGTGAGCGGGACCGCGAGCACCTTGTTCACGTGCTCGAGGATGTAGTCGATGTCCGCCGCGGTCGCCGCCGGGTGCGCCTTGTCGAGCTCCCAGTCGGTGTCGGTGGTCCCGACGAGCCAGTGCCGGCCCCACGGGATGACGAAGAGCACGCTCTTCTCCGTGCGGAGGATCATCCCGGTGTTCGACTGGAACCGGTCGCGCGGGACGACGAGGTGCACGCCCTTGGACGCCCGCACCTTGAACTGGCCGCGCGTGCCGATCATCGCCTGGGTGTCGTCCGTCCAGACGCCGGTCGCGTTGACGACCTGCTTCGCCCGGATGTCGAACTTCTCGCCCGTCTGGATGTCGTGCGCGTGGGCTCCGACGACGCGCTCGCCGACCTTGATGAAGCCCTCGATGCGGACCCGGCTGGCCGCGAGCGCACCGTACGACGCGGCGGTGCGGACGAGCGACGAGACGTAGCGGGCGTCGTCGACCTGCGCGTCGTAGTAGGTCATGCCGCCGACGAAGGCGTCCTTCTTCAGGCCCGGCATGTTCTTGAGGACCTGCTTGCGGCTGAGGTGCCGGTGGTGCGGGACGCCGGGCGGGCGGCCGCCGGACCAGCTGAAGACGTCGTACATCGCCATGCCGATGCCGATGTAGAACCGCTCCCAGACGGGGTGGGTGAGCGGGTAGAGGAAGCGGACCGGCTTCACGAGGTGCGGCGCGATGCGCTGGAGCAGCAGTCCGCGTTCGATGAGGGCCTCGCGCACGAGCGAGAAGTTGAGCTGCTCGAGGTAGCGGATGCCGCCGTGCACGAGCTTCGACGACCGGCTCGACGTGCCCGATCCCCAGTCGCGCGCCTCGACGATGCCGACGCTCAGGCCACGGGTGACGGCGTCGAGCGCACTGCCGCCGCCGACGATGCCGCCGCCGACCACCAGGACGTCGAGCTCCTTGGTCTTCAGGGCCTCGATCGCCGCGGCGCGCTCCTCGGGGCCGAGCTTGGCCGTCGGGTCGAAGCCGACGCCCTGCGACCGGCCGGTGGCGGCTGAACCGCTCGTGCTGCCGTCGCGGCCGGTCGCTGCCTTGTCGGTCGTGCTGCCGTCGCGGCCGGTCGCTGCCTTGTCGGTCGTGCTGGTGGGTGCCTTCGCCATCGTCGCCTCCGAGCGTCCACGCCCGGAGCCGGCCCCCGAGCACGTTCCGAACCGGGTCCGCCCCGGCACGGTCGGCGCCGGGATGTCACCCGTGCGGGAGCACGGGACGCGTCACTGCTGGTGGTACGGCGCCACGACCACTTCTACTCGCTGGAACTCCTTGACGTCGGAGTACCCGGTCGTGGCCATCGACCGTCGGAGTGCGCCGACCAGGTTGGCCCGGCCGTCCCACGACGGGGTGGGGCCGTTGAGGATGTTCTCGAGCGGGGCGATCTGCCCGACCTCGACGCGGCGGCCGCGGGGCAGCTCGAGGTGGTGCGCCTCGGCACCCCAGTGGAAGCCACCACCCGGAGCCTCGGTCGCGCGGGCGAGGGCGGTGCCGAGCATGACCGCGTCGGCGCCGACCGCGATCGCCTTGACGATGTCGCCCGCGGTGTCGAGACCGCCGTCGGCGATGACGTGCACGTAGCGGCCGCCGGACTCGTCCAGGTAGTCACGACGGGCACCCGCGACGTCGGCCACCGCTGTCGCCATCGGCGCGTGGATGCCGAGCGCGGCACGCGTGGTCGAGGCCGCGCCGCCGCCGAAGCCGACGAGCACGCCCGCGGCACCGGTGCGCATGAGGTGCAGCGCCGACGTGTACGTCGAGGCACCGCCGACGATCACCGGCACGTCGAGCTCGTAGATGAACTTCTTGAGGTTGAGCGGCTCCTGGTTCTGGGAGACGTGCTCCGCCGAGACCGTGGTGCCGCGGATGACGAACAGGTCGACACCGGCGTCGACGACCGTCTGCGAGAACTCCTGCGTGCGCTGCGGGCTGAGCGACCCGGCGACCGGGACCCCGGCGGCACGGATCTCGGCCAGGCGTGCGGTGATCAGCTCGGCCTTGACGGGCTCCGAGTAGATCTCCTGCATGCGCTTGGTGACGTTGCCGTCGGTGAGGGTCTTGATCTCCTCGTAGTACGGCGTCGGGTCCTCGTAGCGGGTCCACAGGCCCTCGAGGTCGAGCACGCCGAGGATCCCGAGCTTGCCCATCTGGATCACCGTGGCCGGCGAGGACACGGAGTCCATCGGCGCGGAGAGGATCGGCGACGCGAAGGTGAAGGCGTCGATCGACCACTGCACGCTCACGTCGTGCGGGTCGCGGGTGCGCCGCGAGGGGACCACCGCGATGTCGTCGAACGCGTACGCCCGACTGCCGCGCTTGCCAGCACCGATCTCGACTTCAGTCACCGGGCAAGCCTAGCGGGCGGGGTGTCGCGGTGGCACGGGTGGACGGTGCAGGACGGCCGCTCGCGGGGACCGGTCAGCGCCGGGGACGACCGCTCGGCCGACCGCGGTGGCGACGGAGCACCCGGAGCACGAGGCCGAGCAGCACCGCGAGCACCACGAGGACGACCAGGAGCACGGCCGCGACCTTGACGAGCAGGGCCGCCCCGACGAAGAGCGCCGCGAACACCACCCACACCAGGGCGTCGAGCACGAGGGGGCCGGGGCTGCGCACCCGCGTCACGCTAGCCGACGGGCGGGGGGTAGGTCGGGCCTCACGGCCGCGACGAGGCACGACGCGGGTCGACGTGGCGGGGGTGGGTAGCGCCTCCAGACCGGTCGACCGGCCACGGGGCGGCGGCGACCCGCAGTCGCACCGGGCCCGGGCCCGGCCGAACGGACACGGACCGGGTACAGGACGGGGCCGCGCGGCGCATCAGCAGCCAGCGCGGCCCCGTCGGTGCGGATCCCGCCCCCACAGCGGTACCCGCGGGTCGACCGGGTGCTAGCGCGCCCCGTCGACGTCCTTGGCGAGCGTCCCCAGGTAGAGCTCGATGACCTTCGGGTCGTCGGCGAGCTCCCGCCCGGTGCCCGAGTACGCGTTCTTCCCCTGGTCGAGCACGTACCCACGATCGCAGATCTGCAGACAGCGCCGGGCGTTCTGCTCGACCATGATGATCGAGACGCCGGCCTTGTTGATGCGCCGCGTCCGGATGAAGGTCTCGTCCTGCCGCACCGGCGACAGGCCGGCGCTCGGCTCGTCGAGGAGCAGCACCTTCGGGTCCATCATCAGCGCACGCGCCATCGCGACCGACTGCCGCTCACCACCGGAGAGCGAACCGGCGCGCTGGTTGCGCCGCTGACCGAGGACCGGGAACAGGTCGTAGATGACCTCGAGCCGCTCGGCGAACTTCTTCGGGCGCAGGTACAGGCCCATCTGCAGGTTCTCCTCGATGGACAGCGAGGGGAAGACGTTGTTCGTCTGCGGGACGAAGCCGACGCCGGCCTGCACGAGCTTGTTCGCCTTGAGGTTCGTGATGTCCTCGCCCTGCAGCGTGACGGCGCCCTCGCGGACGTTCACCAGGCCGAACAGCGCCTTGAGGAGCGTCGACTTGCCGGCACCGTTCGGGCCGATGATGCCGATGAGCTCGCCCGGGTAGCAGTCGAGGTCGCAGCCGTTGAGGATGTTCACGCCCGGCAGGTAGCCGGCGACGAGGTTCTTGGCGCTGAGGACCGGTTCGCGGTCCAGGGTCGCCGTGCCGGTCGCGGTCGTCGCGCCGGTCGCGGTCGTCGCGCCGGTCGCGGTCGTCGCGCCGGTCGCGGTCGTCGCGCCGGTCGCGGTCGTCGGGTCCGGACTGGAGGCGCGGCTCGCGTCCGCTGCGTTCGGTGCGTCGGTCATCGGGTCGCCTCCTGCTCGTCCTGCTCGCGGTGGTCGGCCGCCGCGTCTTCTTCTGCGACCTCTTCGGCGAGTTCCTCGTAGGTCTCCTCGGTGAGGAGCGAGTCGTCGCCCAGGTCGGTGTCGTGGTGGGCGCCGAGGTACGCGTCGATGACGGCCTGGTCGTCCATCACCGTGTCGGCCGGCCCCTCGGCGACGACCTTGCCCTCGGCCATCACGACGACCCAGTCCGAGATGTGCCGGACCATGTGCATGTCGTGCTCGACGAAGAGCACCGTCATGCCGTCGTCGCGCAGGGACTTGATGTGCCCGAGCAGCGACTGGGTCAGTGCCGGGTTCACGCCGGCCATCGGCTCGTCGAGCATGATCATGCGCGGGTCGGACATGAGCGCCCGGGCCATCTCGAGGAGCTTCCGCTGACCGCCCGAGAGCGAACCGGCGTAGTCGTCCTTCTTCTCGAGGAGCTTGAAGCGGGCGAGGAGTTCCTCGGCCTTGGCCGTGATCTCCTGCTCGCGCTTCGACCAGAGCGGCTTCACGAGGGCGGCGAAGAAGTTCTCGCCCGGCTGGTCCCGCGCGCCGAGGAGCATGTTCTGCATCACGGTCAGGCGACTGAGCGCCTTCGTGAGCTGGAACGTGCGGACCATGCCCTTGTTCGCGATGTGCGTGGCGCTCGTCTTCTGCAGGGTCGCCCCGTCGAAGGTGGTCCGCGCGCCGGGGGTCGGCTTGTCGAACCCGGTGAGCAGGTTGAAGAACGTGGTCTTGCCGGCACCGTTCGGACCGATCAGGGCGGTGATGGAGCCGCGCTGGACCTCGAGGTGGTCGACGTCGACCGCGGTCATGCCGCCGAAGTGCCGGGTGACCCCGTCCACCGTCAGGATCGGGTCGGTCTTGCTGTGGGCGTACGTCTCAGACACTGAACGTCAGCTCCTTCTTGTTGCCGAGGAGTCCCTGTGGACGGAACACGATGAGGAGCATGAGCGCGACGCCGACGAGCACGTACGAGAACTGCTCGGCCTGCTGGGCGTTCATGATCGAGTCCGGGATGAAGTCACCCGCGAGGGTGCGGATGAACAGGCGGACGACGAAGAACAGCACGGAGCCGAGCACCGGACCGAACACCGTCGCGGCACCGCCGAGGATGAGCGCCGTCCAGATGAAGAACGTCATCGAGCGGCCCATCGCGTCCGGCTGCACCGAGCTCGGCAGGACGTAGATCACCCCGGCGAGCGCACCGAGCGCGCCACCGAACACGAGCGCCTGCATCTTGTACGAGTAGACGTTCTTGCCGAGGGAGCGCACGGCGTCCTCGTCCTCGCGGATGGCCTTCACCACGCGGCCCCACGGGCTGCGCATGAGCAGGAACAGCACGAGCGTGAACAGGGCGACGAGGCCCCACGCCGCGATGCGGATCCACCAGCCGTTGACGCCGTTGTTCGAGTACGTGAACCAGAGGATCGACGTGGTGCCGTCGGGCAGCGGGCTGAGCGCGTTGAACGGGTCGCGGTAGGCCGAGCCGGCGATGCCGTTCGAGCCACCGGTCGTCGTGGTGAGCAGGCTGGAGCGTCCGACCATGCGGATGATCTCGGCGCCGGAGATCGTCACGATCGCCAGGTAGTCACCGCGCAACCGCAGGGTCGGGACACCGAGGATCACCGCGAAGACGATCGCCACGGCGAGCGCGACGAGGACGGCCACCACGAAGGGCAGTCCGTTCGTGATCGAGATCGCGAACCCGTAGGCACCGAGCAGCAGGAACGCCGCCTGGCCCATGTTGATCAGGCCCGTGAGGCCGAAGTGCACGTTGAGGCCGATCGCCGCGAGGGCGAACGCCGCCGTGGTCGGCGCGAGGGCCTCCTGCGTCAGCGAGCTGAGCAGGTTCAGGATGTAGTCCATGTCGGTGCTCCCTTAGCCGATGCGCTCGGCGCGGCCGAAGATGCCCTGCGGCCGGAACAGCAGGATGAGGATGAGGATCACGAGGGCCGTGGCGTACTTGAAGTCGCCCGGCAGCACGAGGTTCGTGAGCTCGACGATGATGCCGATGATCATCGAGCCGACCAGGGCGCCGTACGCGGTGCCGAGGCCGCCGAGGGTGACGGACGCGAACATGAGCAGCAGCAGCTGGAGACCGGTCTGCCAGTTCACGCCGTTGAGCACGAGGCCGAGCATCACGCCGGACAGGCCGGCGAGGCCCGCCGCGAGCGTCCACACGAAGCGGATGACGCGGTCGACGTCGATGCCCGAGGCCGCGGCGAGCGCGGGGTTGTCCGACACCGCGCGCGTGGCACGACCGAAGCGGGTCTTCGCGAGGAAGAGCCCGGTGCCGACGAGCACGACGAGCGCGACCGCCATCGCGACGTAGGACTGCACCGTCAGGGTGAGCCCGGCGAACGTCACCGTCTCGGGGTTGCCCTGCTGGATGCGGACGGTCGAGGCGCCGAACAGGTACTGGAAGGCGTACTGCGCGGCGATCGACAGACCGATCGTCACGATCATGAGCTGCGTCAGGCTGATCCGCTTGCGCCGCAGGGGCTTCCAGATCGCGGCGTCCTGCAGGTACCCGGTCGCGGCGCAGAGCAGCGTCACCACGATGCCGGTCAGCCAGATGTTCCACCCGAGCTGGTTCGCGAAGACGTAGGCCAGGAGCCCGCCGAGGGTGACCTGCTCGCCGTGCGAGAAGCTCGACAGGCCGGTGGTGCCGTAGATGAGCGAGAGGCCGACCGACGCCAGCGCGATGAGGAGCCCGAGGCGGATACCGGACGCGAACTGCTGCCAGGCCCGCGCGGGCGTCACGCTCGACGTGTCGGTGTCGGTCGTCGCGCCCTTCTGGTCGGAGAGCTGGAAGATCTGCCCGACGTTGGCGTTCAGCGTGGCGTTCACCTTGCGCTCGGCGTCCGCGGCGTTCGTCAGGTACTGGCCCTTCGGCAGCGAGGACTGGTCGACGCTCACCGTGTACTGGCCGGCGGTCGTGACGCTCACCGACCACCGACCGGTGGCGTCGGTCGTCGCGGTCTGGTCGAAGGACGCGGGTCCGGCGACCTCGACGTCGATGCCCTTCGCCGGCTTGCGCTCGGAGTCCAGGATCGTGCCGCGGATGCAGCCGTTGGTGGGGCTGACCGTGCAGGGCCCGGTGGCCGCCGTCCCGCCGGCCGGGCTGGTGCCGGCCGGGCTGCTGCTGGCGGACGGACTGCTCGTCACCGCGTCGGCTGCGGGCGACAGTGCCCAGTCGACCGCGAAGGTGGCGAGGAAGGCGAGGAAGAGCACGGCGGCGAGGACCAGGCGGCTGCGGCCTGGTGCCCCGCGGCGGAATCGGCGCATGAGCGCAGACCCCGGCGGAGTGATGGAACCCACGGATGAGCCTCTCGTTCGGATAGTCGAGGACCCTAGGGATTTTTTGTGTCCCCCGTGTTTCCGTCACGTCTCCTGCACAAATCGTGCTGCATTCGTGACCGATCCCCTGTCGATCCGCATGAATCCGCCCGTCCGGCCGGTACAGCGGTCGGCGCGAGGGCCGCCGAGTGCCCTCCGGGAGGGGTCACGACGCACCATCCCAGCGGTCCCCCAGCGTGGATCTGCTCAGGCGCAGGAATGGCGCCTCGCCCGGGCGCGTTACCATTGCCCATCGGGAACCCGACGGTGCGTTGCCGGTGCAGCAGACCACTTCACCTCGCCCACGAAGGGGACCCATGGACCAGCCGGATCCGTTCGGATTCATCGGACTCACGTACGACGACGTCATGCTCCTCCCCGGGCACACCGACGTCATCCCGAGCGAGGCGTCCACCACGTCCCGGCTCACCAAGCGCATCTCGGTCGCCGTCCCGCTGCTGTCCGCGGCGATGGACACCGTGACCGAGGCCCGCATGGCCATCGCCATGGCGCGCCAGGGCGGCATCGGCATCCTGCACCGCAACATGTCGATCGAGGACCAGGCGGCCTACGTCGACAAGGTCAAGCGGTCCGAGTCGGGCATGATCACGAACCCCGTGACGACCCGTCCCGACGCGACCGTCGCCGAGGTCGACGCCGTGTGCGGGCAGTTCCGCGTCTCCGGCCTGCCGGTCGTCGAGGAGGACGGCACGCTCGTCGGCATCATCACCAACCGCGACATGCGGTTCGTCGCCCCGTTCGAGATGGGCACCACGCTCGTCCGCGACGTCATGACGAAGGCCCCGCTCATCACGGCGTCCGAGGGCATCGACCCCGAGGACGCGGTCGCGATCTTCGCGCAGCACAAGATCGAGAAGCTGCCCCTCGTCGACGAGTCCGGCCGCCTGACCGGGCTCATCACGGTCAAGGACTTCGACAAGAGCGAGAAGTACCCGGACTCCACCAAGGACGACGAGGGCCGACTGCGCGTCGGTGCCGCGATCGGCTTCTTCGGTGACGCCTGGCAGCGCGCCGAGGCCCTGCGCGACGCGGGTGTCGACGTGCTCGTGGTGGACACCGCGAACGGCGAGAGCGAGGGCGTGCTCGACATGGTCCGTCGCCTGAAGGCGGACCAGTCGTTCGCCGGCATCGACGTGATCGGCGGCAACGTCGCGACCCGTCAGGGCGCCCAGGCGCTCATCGACGCGGGCGTCGACGCGGTCAAGGTCGGCGTCGGCCCCGGCTCGATCTGCACGACCCGCGTGGTCGCCGGCGTCGGCGTCCCGCAGGTCACCGCGGTCTACGAGGCGTCGCTCGCGGCCCGCGAGGCCGGCGTCCCGGTCATCGCCGACGGCGGCCTGCAGTACTCGGGTGACATCGCCAAGGCGCTCGTCGCCGGCGCGGACACCGTGATGCTCGGCTCGCTCCTCGCCGGCACCGACGAGTCCCCGGGCGACCTGGTGTTCGTCGGCGGCAAGCAGTACAAGGCGTACCGCGGCATGGGCTCCCTGGGCGCCCTGCAGACCCGCGGCGAGAAGACCTCGTACTCGAAGGACCGCTACTTCCAGGCCGACGTCCCCTCGGACGAGAAGCTCATCCCCGAGGGCATCGAGGGCCAGGTGCCCTACCGCGGCTCGGTGGCGAACGCCGTCTACCAGCTCGTCGGCGGGCTGCGGCAGTCGATGTTCTACGTCGGCGGCCGGACCGTGCCCGAGCTCAAGGCCCGCGGCAAGTTCGTCCGCATCACGGCCGCGGGGCTCAAGGAGTCGCACCCGCACGACATCAAGATGGTCGTCGAGGCCCCGAACTACCGCGGCTGACCGACCCTCCCGCTCGTCCCCACGTCGGCGGTTCCCCGCAGCGCCACCCCGCTGCGAGGAGCCGCCGACGTGCTGTTCCCGGGGACGTTCCGGCACGGCCGTCGAGGTCCGCGTCCACCGGACAGGACCGGTCCTCCCCGGCCAGCGGCGGGCCCGAGACCGTCCGGACGGACTCCTCATCAGGGGTTCCCGGGCGGCCGCTCAGATGAGTCACGGGTCTGTAACGAAACGTCCAGGGGAGGATCTCGGACACACACGCGAAACACATCGGCCCTAGTTTTCTCGGCAACCCACGCAGAGGACACTGCGCTCGACCCGATGCGGTCAGGCCTCCGCGCAGAGAAAGGGCTCCACGGATGATCAGAACCACCCGTGCCACCACGGCACTGGCAGTGGCGGGAGCGGCAGCGCTCCTCCTCGCCGCGTGTTCCACCAGCGGCAGCGCCGAGTCCACGTCCTCGGCCTCGGCCGGCGGGGCGAAGAAGGACCCGGCGGCGAGCTGCAAGGCTCCCGCCACCCCGGGTACCGACGCGCTCAAGATCGGCACGATCCTGCCGCTCACGGGGACGCTCTCGTACCTCAACCCGCCCGCGGAGTCCGGGGTCGGCCTGGCCGTCGAGGACATCAACGCCGCCGGCGGCGTGCTCGACAAGGACGTCAGCATCGACCCGGCGACCGACTCGGGCGACAGCAACGACATGACCGTGTCGAGCTCGGCCGCGACGAAGCTCGTCAACGCCAAGGTCCCGGTCGTCATCGGTGCGGAGTCGTCCAGCGTCACGCTGAACGTCATCGACCAGCTGACGAGCAGCTGCATCGTGCAGATCTCCCCGGCGAACACCGCGACCTCGCTGTCCGGCTACTCGTCGCACTACTTCCGGACCGCTCCGCCGGACTCGGTGCAGGGTTCGGCGCTCGGCCAGCTCATCACGGGTGACGGCAACGCCAAGGTCGCGTTCCTGGTCTTCAACGACACGTACGGCACCGGCCTGCGCGACACCGTCCAGAAGGCCATCGAGTCCTCGGGCGGCCAGGTCGTCTACGGCGGCAAGGGCAAGGGCCAGGAGTTCCCGCCGGGCCAGACGACGTTCTCGTCCGAGGTCACCGCGGCGCTCGCCACGAAGCCCGACGCGATCGTGGTCCTCGCCTTCGACGAGACGAAGTCGATCGTCCCCGAGCTCAAGTCGCAGAACGCCGACATGGCGAAGATCTACATGTCGGACGGCAACACGGCCGACTACTCGAAGGACTTCGACAAGGGCACGCTGGCGGGCGCGCAGGGCACCATCCCCGGCGCGAGCCCGAAGGACGAGCTGAAGCAGCGTCTGTCGGACTTCTACCAGAAGACCGCCGGCAAGCCGCTCGCCGACTACTCGTACGCCGCTGAGTCCTACGACGCCACCACCCTCGCCGCGCTGGCCGCGGTCGCGGGCAAGGGCACCGACTCCGGCACCATCCAGGCCAACATGGCCAAGGTGTCCGGTGCGGACGGCGGCACCGAGTGCTCGACCTTCGCGGACTGCAAGAAGCTGCTCGACTCCGGTCAGCAGATCCACTACACCGGCCCGTCCGGCATCGGTCCGTTCGACAAGAAGAACGACCCGTCGAGCGCCTACATCGGCATCTACAAGTTCGACGGCGACAACAAGCCCGTGTACCAGAGCGCCATCCAGGGCTCGGTCTCGAAGTAACCACTGCACGGCAGCGAGCACGACGGTCCCCCGCGGAACTCCCGCGGGGGACCGTCGCGTTCCCGGGGGTCGTCGCGTGCGCCGGGAGCGCTGTCACGCGCACGGGGCCGGGCCGCGTGCACCGAGCACCGTCGCGGGAAGACCCGGATGACCGGCCGGGAGGCGCGCCCCGCCCCCGTCAGACCGCCTCGACCACCGCGGGTGCGAGCGCCCGGCGCCGCGCTGCCCGAGCGGCCACGAAGCCGTCGACGGTGAGCACCACGAGCGCGACCCACACGATCCCGAAGCCGATCCACCGTGCGGGCGGCATCGCCTCGTGCTGCACGACCACGCCGACCAGGAGCTGCATCACGGGCGCCAGGTACTGCGTCAACCCGAGTGTGGACAGGCTCACCCGCCGGGCCGAGGACGCGAAGAGCAGCAGGGGCACCGCGGTCGCCGGGCCGGTCAGCACCGTGACGACGGTGTGCCCCCAGCCCGCGCTCGCGACGGTCAGCCCGCCGCCGAGCCCGGTCACCCCGAGCACCACGAGCGTCCCGACGGCGATCGGCAGCAGCCAGACGGTCTCGAGGGTCAGCCCGCTCAGCGCGTCCACCCTCCCGCCGACACGCTTCTTCACCAGGCCGTACAGCCCGAACGAGAACGCGAGCACGAGCGAGATCCAGGGCACGTGCCCGTACCCGATCGCGATGACGACGACCGCGACGACGCTGATGCCGACCGCGGTCCACTGCGCCGCACGCAGGCGTTCCCGCAGCACGACGACGCCGAGGGCGATCGTGACGAGCGGGTTGATGAAGTAGCCGAGCGCGGCCTCGACCGTGTGCCCGGTCGTCGTGGCCGCGACGTACACCGTCCAGTTCACCAGGATGAGCACCGCGGCGAGCCCCATCACGAGCATCACGCGACGCCGGGCGAGCAGGGAGCGGGTGCGCAGCCACGAGCGGGTGACCGCGATGGCGACGACGCAGAACAGCAGCCCGAAGACGATCCGCCACGCGACGATCTCGAACGCGCCGGCCGGGGCCATCGCCGCGAACAGCAGCGGCATGAGCCCCCAGAGCCCGTACGCGACGATCGCCTGCACGACCCCGACGGTCGCCTCGCTGCGGGCCGGTCGGGGGGACGTCGGTTCACTCACGGAACCATCCTAGGAAGCCGGACCGACGCGGCGGACGGACACCGCGCCTCCCGGCCGACGAGCCCCGGGACGCGACGCGACACGGCGGACCGGCGCCGCGCCTCCCGGCCGACCAGCGCCCGCGCCGCGACCGGCACTCTACCTGCGTGCGCCCCCGGGAACGCGAGAACGCCCCGCCGGCCGGAGCCGAGCGGGGCGTTCGTCAGGTGCTGGGTGTCAGCGCTCGATGACCGCGAGCACGTCGCGAGCCGAGAGGACCAGCAGGTCCTCGCCCGAGTACTTGACCTCGGTGCCGCCGTACTTCGAGTAGATGACCTTGTCGCCGACGGCGACGTCGAGCGGGATGCGGTTGCCGTTGTCGTCGATGCGACCCGGTCCGACGGCGACGACCTCGCCCTCCTGGGGCTTCTCCTTCGCGGTGTCCGGGATGACCAGACCGGAAGCGGTGGTCTGCTCCGCCTCGACCTGGCGGATGACGATGCGATCCTCGAGCGGCTTGATGGTGACGGCCACGGTGACCTCTTCTTTCTCGGTACTGACTCGGTACAGATGGGAACCGGGTTGGCACTACGCACAGGAGAGTGCCAACGCCAACTCTAGGGGCTGCCTGGCACTCGGTCAATCCGAGTGCCAGCACGTGTCGGGCCGTCCGGCGACCTGCGAGGATCGTCGGGTGGACGCCGCCGAACTCGCACAGCTGCTGACCCCCGCGGGGATGGCCCTGCTCGACCGTACCCCGAGCGTCTCCGACGGGGGCGAGATCGTCCGGGTGGTCTCACGGCTGCGCGCCGAGGGCCACGACCCGGCCCTCGTCGCCGGGGTGCTCACGCAGGCGAAGCTCCGGCAGAAGGCCCGCGGCAAGTTCGGCGACTTCGCCGCGCGCATGCTCTTCACCGAGGCCGGCCTCGAGCAGGCGACCCGGCTGCAGGTCGCCGCGCAGCACGCCGGCCGGTTCGCCGCCGCGGGACTGACCCGCGTGGCCGACCTCGGCTGCGGGATCGGCGGCGACGCCATGGCGATGGCGGCGCTCGACCTCGACGTCACCGCGGTCGACCGCGACGAGGTCACCGCGGCCGTCGCGACGCACAACCTCGCGCCGTGGCCGAACGCCCGGGTCGAGCTCGGCGACGCCGCGGCGTTCGACACCGCGCGCGTCGACGGTGTCTGGATGGACCCCGCCCGGCGGACGGCCGGTCACGCGAACACGAAGCGCCTGGCCGACCCGGACGACTGGTCGCCCTCGCTCGACACCGTGTTCGCGACCGCGACGACCACCCCGACGGGCGTCAAGCTCGGACCGGGCATCGACCGCGACCTCGTGCCGGACACCGCCGAGGCGCAGTGGGTGTCGGTCGACCGCGAGGTCGTCGAGCTCGTCCTGTGGTTCGGCCCCCTCGCGCGCCCGGGCGTCCGCCGGGCCGCGACGGTCATCGGCGCGCACGGCGTCGCCGAGCTGACCGGGGCGGCGGACGCCGAGGACGAGCCCGTCGGGCCGATCGGCGACTACCTGTACGAGCCGGACGGCGCCGTCATCCGCGCACGGCTCATCGGGGACCTGGCGCGCTCGATCGACGGCCGGATGCTGTCCGACGGCATCGCGTACGTCACGTCCGACCGGGCCGTGTCGACGCCCTTCGCGCAGGGGTTCCGGGTCCTCGACACGATGCCGCTCGACGTCAAGAAGCTGTCCGCGCGGCTCGCCGCCGACGACGTCGGCACGGTCGAGGTGAAGAAGCGCGGGGTCGACGTCGACCCGGCGCAGTTCCGGAAGCGGTTGCGGCTGCGCGGCCGGCGGTCGGTCACGCTCGTGCTCACCCGTCTGGAGGGACGGCACACCGCGGTCCTGTGCGAGCGCCTGGGCGACGTGGCGGCCTGAGCGCGGGGCGCCGTCGGCCCCCGGGGCGAGCCGGGCCGGACGGGTGCGTGGTCGCGCTGGGCTGCGCGCTGCGCGCCAGTGCCGTGCGCCGGGGGCCGTGCGCCAGCGCCGGGGGCCATTCGCCGTGCGCTGTGCGCCGTGCGCGGGCGGACGCGGCGCCCCCGACGACGAGAGCACCCCGCGGGTCCCGCGGTGTGCTCTCGTCGTGGCTGCTGTGGTCGGCTCAGCCGATGAAGGCGCCCGAGTCGTAGTCGTAGCCGTACGGGTCGGAGTTCCCCGCCGTGATCCCGACGATGATGACGATCCCCACGATGAGCACGTACAGGCCGGTGAGGACCCAGCCACCGATGATGCCGGCGAGCGCGAGCCCCCGGCCAGCCTCACCGGTCTGCTTGATCTTGCCGAGGGCGATGTGCCCCATGATCGCGCCGGCCGGGCTGGTCAGGATGACGAGCGGCCAGATGATGATGCCGGCGTAGGCGAACACGATCGACAGGATCGCGAGCGTGTTCGTCTTCGGACGCTGGGCGTACGGCTGGTAGCCCGTCGAGGCGTACGGCGCCGCGTACGGGTTCGCCGACTGCTGCGCGTACGGGTTCTGCCCGTACGCGTTCGACGGCTGCTGCCCGTACGGGTTCGACGGCTGCTGGCCGGAGAGGTTCTGGGACGCGTACGGGGACTGGCCCGCCGCGGGCGCCTGGCCCGGCTGCTGCGACGGCGCGGCGTAGGGGTTCTGCCCCTGCGGCGCGCCGTACGGGTTCTGCTGCTGGCCGGGCGCCTGGTGCCCTGCCCCCGGGTACTGCTGCTGCGAGGGCGCGGCGTACGGGTTCTGCTGCTGGCCGGGCTGGCCCTGGTGCTGGCCGGCGGCCTGCTGACCGGTGCCCGGGTACTGCTGCTGCTGCTGCTGCTGCTGCTGCTGCTGCTGCTGGGCACCGTACGGCTCGTGCGACGACTGCTGCCCCCCGGCACCCTGTGCCGACGATCCCTGGCCGGACTCCGCCCACGGGTCCGCGCTGCCGGGCGTCGTCGCACCGTGTGACTGCGCGCCCTGCTGTGCGTCGTCGGAGCCCCGCTGCTCGCCCGGCTTCGGCCACTGGTTCTGATCGGACACCGTTCCACCCCTCTCGACGCCCCGGTCGGTCGGCGCCTCACTGGATCCTCCCACAGACGGCCCCGCCCGGTGCTGGAGGGGCGGCCCGGTCAGACCTGGACGGTCGTCACCGGCAGGGTCGAGTCGGCCGCGAGCCCGAGGTCGCTCGGCGCGTGCCCCTCGGCGACCAGGCGTGCGCCCACCGCGGCGATCATCGCGCCGTTGTCGGTGCACAGGTCGAACGGCGGGATCCGCAGCGCGACCCCGGCGGCGGCGCAGCGTTCCTCGGCCACGGCCCGGAGCCGCGCGTTCGCGACCACGCCGCCGCCGAGCAGCAGCCGGTCCACGCCGGTGTCCCGGCACGCGGCGAGCGCCTTCGTCAGGAGCACGTCGACCACGGCCTCGCGGAAGCTCGCGGCGACGTCGGCGACCGGGACCTCGCGGCCCTCGTCGCGGCACTTCTCCACCCAGCGCGCCACGGCCGTCTTGAGCCCCGAGAACGAGAAGTCGTAGCGGTGCGCGGCCATGTCCTTCGGCAGGGTCAGCCCGCGGGGGAACCGGATCGCCGTCGGGTCGCCCTCGGCCGCCGCACGGTCGATCTGCGGGCCGCCGGGGTACGGCAGGCCGAGGAGCCGCGCGACCTTGTCGAACGCCTCGCCCGCGGCGTCGTCGATCGTCTCGCCGAGGAGCTCGACGTCGCCGACCAGGTCGCGCACGAGCAGCAGCGAGGTGTGCCCGCCGGACACGAGGAGCGCCACCGTCGGCAGCTCGATCGCGGAACCGTCGGCGCGCAGGACGTCCGCACCCACGTGCCCGACGAGGTGGTTCACGCCGTACAGCGGCTTCCCCGTCGCGACCGCGAGGGCCTTCGCCGCTCCGACGCCGACCATGAGGGCGCCCGCGAGGCCCGGGCCCGCGGTGACCGCGACCGCGTCGAGTTCGTCGAGCGTCACGCCCGCGCGGTCGAGCGCCTCGTGCAGGGTGGGCGTCATCGCCTCGAGGTGCGCCCTGGCGGCGACCTCGGGCACGACACCGCCGTACCGGGCGTGCTCGTCCATGCTCGACGCGATGACGTTGGCGAGCAGCGTGGTCCCGCGGACGATCCCCACGCCGGTCTCGTCACAGCTCGTCTCGATGCCCAGCACCAGGGGTTCAGCCGCGCTCATCGAGGGTCTCCTGTCCGACGGGTCCGACGGTCGACGTGGTGGGAGCGGCGGCGGGCAGTTCCGCGCGCATCACCCAGGCGTCGACGCCGTCGGGTTGGTAGTAGCGGGGGCGCACGGCGATCCGTTCGAAGCCGGCCGCCGTGTACATGGCCTGGGCCACGGGGTTGTCGGCGCGGACCTCGAGGAACACCTCGTGCACGCCGCGACGCCGTGCCTCGTCGAGCATCTCCGTGAAGAGCGCCTTCCCGACGCCCCTCCCCCGCTGCTCGGCCGCGACGGCGATGGTCTGCACGTCGGCGACGGGGTTCCCCGCGAGCGAGGACAGGCCGCCGTACCCGACGATCGACGGAGCCCCGTCGTCGGTGGTCTCCACCACGACGTAGTACCCGTGCGGGGACCACAGCTCGCCGGACATCTGCGACGCCGACCACGCGTCCGTCGGGAACGAGACCCGCTCGAGCCACATCACGTCGTCGAGGTCCTGCGGCACCGCCCGGCGCATCCGCAGCCCGTCGGGCAGGGACGGTGCGCTCACCGGACCACCCGCTTCGGGGCCCCCGGCACCGTCACGTCGGGGTCGCGCAGGTACAGCGGGCTGTCGTCGGCGAAGGGCGCGCCGGAGGCGAGCCGGTCCGCGGCGAGCGCCCCGAGCCTCCAGGCCGGGATGGTCGCGACGGTCACGCGGTCCCAGCCCACCGCCTCCGGACGGGAGGCGCGGATCGCCTCGTCCAGGTCGGCGGGCCTGGCGAGTCCCGGCCCCGCGACGCGCGTGCCGGTGCGGTCGTAGGCGCTCCAGTAGACCTCGCGCCGGCGCGCGTCCGTCAGGACGACGAACGGCCCGTCCTGCTCCTGGTCGGCCGCGACCGCGTCGTGGCTGACGAGCGGGAGGACGGGGACGCCGCGTGCCGCGGCGAAGGTGCGCGCGGCGGCGATGCCGACGCGCAGGCCGGTGAAGGGCCCCGGCCCCATGCCGGCGACCACGCCGGTGACGTCGGCACCGGTGATGCCGGCCTCGGCGAGGACCTCGGCGAGGAACGGGCCGACGACCTCGGCGTGCCGGCGGGAGTCGTCGGTGCTGCGCTCGGCGACCGCGCGGCCGGAGGCGGGGTCGACGACGGCGACCGAGGTGCCGGCGGACGTGTCGATGGCGAGGAGCACGCGTCCATCGTAGGCGCGTCGGAACGCGCGGGATCTTTCCCCCTTGCCCCGTGAACTGATGTTCAGTACGTTGCACATCAGACACCTCGATGGAAGGAGACTCATGAAGAACGTGAAGCCTGCCACCGCAGCGACACTCACCGCGATCATCGCCGCGACGGTCCTCGTGCCGACAGCGGGTGCTTCCGCTCAGACCGGACCCTCGACTCCGGCGATGCAGCATGCCGCGACGAGCCCGACCCTGAACGGCACTGGCGAAGGACAGGATCCCCGTGGCGTCGGCGGAGTGGCGAAGGCCCTCTACGCGGGTTTCAAGGCGGCAACTTCCCCACGCGACGCGGCGAAGGTCCTCTCGTGGGCGAGCGTCGTGGGGAGGTCATCGTTGCCGAACGGCGAGACGGCCGACCTCGAAGCCGACTACTTCGACCGCTGACCCGGGGTGGCGCTCTGTGTGCGGAGCGCCACCCCCGCCGGAGGAATCATGAAGAGACGGATGCTCTGTGCAGCCTCTGCCGTGGTCGTCAGCAGCTACACGCTGCTCGCCCTCGTCCTCGCGGGCCCGGTCACTCCGATCAGTTTCGCGCTCGCGCCCATCGCACATCGCATCGAACCCTGGTTCTCGCAGAGCTGGCAGCTCTTCGCCCCCGATCCGATCAGCGAGGAGCGAGGAGTCCTCGCCCGGCTCGCCTGCCGACGCGGAACCACCGAGTTCACCGACATCACGACCCCGGCGATCGTCAGGTCCAACTCGAGAAGGGTCTTCCCGTCGAGGGAGAGCCGGATCGTGAGCAACCTCCTCGTCCAACGGTTCATGCAAGACCCCGTCAGCCAACGCCTCGCGGAGAAGGACATCGATCGCCCGCGCGAGCTCACCGAGGTGGCCCGCAAGGCGGAACGGGACGCCGAACAGACATCGGCCCGCTACGCCGCACACCGGGTGGGTTGCGCCGACGGTTCGCAGGCCTCGGCGGCCCAGTTCCGGTACGTGTTCCACCGGTTCCCTGGCTGGTCCAGACGGACTGCGGAGGACGACCAGGAGAACACGCGCGTGGAGGAATCCGGATGGGTCGTGCTGCAGTGACCGCGATCGTCGATCGCATCATCCGTTGGTTGAGTGACCGACCGCATTCGCCCACTGCGGTTTGTCTCCTCAGGGCCACGGTCGGCCTCGTCTCCGTGGCGTTCTACGTCACGGGATACGCTGAGCGGCGCTTCTTGTTCGGACCGGACGGCCTGTACGGCGCGGACATGACACGTGCCCTCCTCGCCGAACGCGGCGCAGTCAGCCTGTACATGGTGAGCGATTCCCCAGCCTGGTTCGAGGCCGTCTTCCACACAGGTCTTGCGCTCGCCGTCCTGGTCACGGTCGGCGTCGGTGGTCGCGTCTTGCTCGGATTGCACGGCGCCTTCATCTGGTCGTTGTACATGACGAATCCCACGCTCATGGACGGCGGAGACAACCTCGTCGTCCTGGTGATCCCCTTCCTCCTGCTCACCAGGTGCTACGACCGGATCGCGGTGCCATCGAAGCCGAGGCGCGGCGCGCCCACGATCGGGACATCCGTCGCCCACAACACCGGGCTGCTCCTCATCGCCGCGCAGGTCTGCATCGTCTACCTCCTCGCCGGTCTCTACAAGGTCCAGGGCCAGCTGTGGCAAGACGGCACAGCGCTCTACTACATCCTCCGAGTACCAGAGTTCTTCTGGCCGGAGGTCACTCCGCTCCTCTTCCACTTCGGTTGGGCCCTCGTCGTTGCCGCTTACGCGACCGTGCTGGTGTCCGTCTTCTTCCCCGCTTTCGTACTGTTCCGGGCCGGGCGGCCGATCGCCGTCTCCGCGATGGTCGTGTTCCATGCCGGGATAGCGCTGCTCATGAACCTCACGTCGTTCGCACTCGTGATGATCGCCCTCGACCTCGTCTTCGTCGATGCACATGCCGAGCGGATGACCCGCCGGGCCGTGCTGGTGGTTCGAACAGCCACGCGCGCGGTCACGCGGACGATCAGGAAGGTGCACCGTGAACCTGTTCCGTCGTTCGAGGAATGACACAGGGGCCTGGATCGCCGGCAAGGTGGACGCGACCGGTCATCTGGAGATGCTGCGCGACCACGTCGAGCCGTACGCTCCCGAGCGCCTGGTCGAGTGGGGCAGCATCACGAAGGCGGTCACGGCGACCGCCGTGCGGATCGCTGTCGACCGGGGTCTGATCGAGGACGGCCACGAGGTCGCTCGGGTGGTCCCCCGACTGACGGGAGCGCACTTCTCCGTCGACGAGGTTCTCCGTCATCGTTCGGGCCTGCCTCGCATGGCCCACCCGATCAGAGCGTTCTTCCAGCGCGACCCGTACGCCGACGTGGTCGGACGCCGCCTCGACCCGGCGGTCGTGACGCCGTTGCTCCGCCGAGGCGACCTCCTCTACTCCAACCTCGGGTACGCCGTCCTCGGCGAGGTCCTCGACGAGGTGACCGGCGACTGGTGGGCGTGGGCCACCGACGAAGTCCTCCGTCCAGCGGGAGTCAAGACCGCGGTACTCCACCCTCCGCCGAGGGATCGCGTGCTGCCGCGGGACCGCGGCGGCCGCGCACTCACGCCATGGTCCGTCGGTGCGGGACCGTACGCCGCAGCCGGCGGTGTCTGGTCGACGTTCGACGACCTGTGCTCGTTCCTCAGCACCGCGTTGCTGACCTCGGGGACGCCGCCCGGCTGGCAACGAGCGCCGGGAGCCGACGTGATCAACGGCGCGACCCGCCACAGCCGAGCGTGCGCGATCAGACCGCTCGACGGGACTCAAGTCGTGGTCGCTCATGGCCTCGGTCTCGGCACGCGGCTGGAGCGGATGACGGTGGAACTCCTGAAGGAGATGCGCTCCGGAGGCACGCACCGTCCCTGAACCGCGGGCGTCCTCGTGGCGATGACGAGCGGACGTCCCCCGGAGTGGGGTACGTCACGGTGCTGTCGAGAACGGCGTGTCGACCGACAAGCCACCCTGCGGGCCGTCGGGTCGGCCCGCAGGGTGCGGTGATCCACGGAAGGCCCGCACCCAGGAAGGGTCCGTCATGCGCAACCGTACCGTCCGGGTGGTCCTCACCACCGCCCTCCTCGCCTCGGCGCTCGTCGCCGCTCCCCTCGCCCAGGCGCCCGACCACGCGGAGGCGGCCACCCCGCCGAAGCGCGCCGGCACGTTCGTCCAGACGTTCCGCGAGGACTTCACCACCCCGGCGGCGGCGAACGGCCGGTTCGCTGCGCGGTACCAGGACTCCTGGCAGCCCTACCCCGACGGCATGGGCGACGGGAAGTACTGGTCCGGCTCGCAGGTGAGCGCGCACGACGGCGTGCTCGACGTCACGCTGAGCGGGTCGCGCGGTGCTGCCGGCACGTTCGGCACGAAGCGCGGAGCCTGGTCGAACGTCGGCGGCTCGTTCAGCGTGCGGGCGAAGGCGGTCGGCGCGGACGGGAACGGCGCGGCGTTCATCCTGTGGCCGACGTCGAACGTCTGGTCCGAGGGCGAGCTCGACTTCCCCGAGGGCGACTTCGACGCGGAGCCGTGGGCCCACCACCACTCGATGACCCCGGGCAACGAGGTCCAGGCCGTCAGCGCCGGCACCGGCGTCTCGTGGCGGCAGTGGCACACCTACACGATCCAGTGGATCCCGGGGAAGAGCGTCACGTACCTCGTCGACGGTCGGGTGCTGCAGACCGTGACCCGCGACGTGCCGACGACGCCGCACCGCTTCATGTTCCAGACCGGGAACTGGGGCAAGGCGGGGCACCTCACCATCGACTGGGTGTCGATGTCGGCCTACCGCCCCTAGGCGCCGACGCGGCACCGGTCCCCGGCGCCCGGGGTCATGCCCCGGGCGCCGGGGGCACGGCGGTCAGAGCGTGGTGTCCGCCCACCGGGCACCGGTCGCGGTGACGACCACGCGACGCGGCTCGTCGGGCACGTCGTCCGGGTCGGTGGCCTCGGCCTCGGGTCCGTCGTGGCCGGCCGGGGCCGCTCCGCCGGTGGCCCGGGTGATCTCGATTTCGAGCACCGCGTCCGAGACGCCGTCGACGAAGCCGCGCCCCCACTCGACCACGACGATCGAGCCGTCCCAGTCGAGGTCGAGGTCGTCGAGCTCGAGCGGGTCGGACAGTCGGTAGGCGTCCACGTGCACCAGGTCCGGGCCGGCCGTCGTCGGGTGGGTCCGGGCGAGCACGAACGTCGGGCTCGACACCTGGCCACGAGCGCCGAGTGCGGCGCCGAGGCCGCGCGTGAGGGTGGTCTTGCCCGCCCCGAGCGGTCCGGTCAGGACGACCAGGTCGCCGGCCCGGAGCACCGCGGCGAGCCGGGCACCGAGCGCGGTCGTCTCGTCGGTCGTCGAGACCGTGGTGTCGAGCAGGACGCGGGCAGCACCGTCGAGGGCGGCGTCCTGCACGCCGTCGTCCGCGCGCTCGTCGGTCACGGCTGCTCCCCCCGCAGCCACGAGCCGACCCGGCCCTCGACCTCGTGCCCCTCGTACTCGCGCGGCACCCGGGCACCGATGCGGCAGGTGATCTCCTCACCGATGGTGCCGAGCGCCTCGCCCCACTCGATGACGGTCATCTCGTCGTGCTCCCCCGTGCCGAAGAGCACGACGGTGTCCCCGACGCGCACGTCGTCGTCGCCGACGTCGACGAGGAACTGGTCCATCGCGACGCGACCGGCGACCGGGTACCGGCGTCCGGCGATCGTCACCTCGACCCGCCCCTGCGCGCGACGCGGCACCCCGTCGGCGTACCCGACCGGGACGAGCGCCAGCGTGGTCTCCCGCGCGGTGCGGTAGGTGTAGTCGTAGGAGACGCCGGTGTCGACCGGGACGCGCTTGGTCTTCGCGACCGAGGCCGTCAGGGTCATCACCGGCTCGAGCCCGAGGTCGGCCGCCGAGACGCCGTCCGCACCGGGGATGCCGAACAGGTTCGCCCCCATCCGGACCATGTCCTTGCGGAACTCCTTGCGCTCGAGCCCGGCCAGGGACGCGGCGACGTGCTCCAACGGCACGTCGAGCCCGAGGTCCTCGGCCTGTGCGACCGCGGCGTCGAAGACCGCGACGGCCGCGCTGTCGTCGTCGTCCGACGACTCGGCGAGGTGCGTGTACGCGGCGACGACCTCGATGCGACCGGCACGCTGCGCGTCGACGGCGAGCGCGACGAGCGCGGGCCAGGCGTCCGGGGTCGCACCGTCGCGGTGCAGGCCGGAGTCGACCCCGAGGTGGACCCGGGCCGGACGCTGGTCGACGGCGTCGACGACCCGCTGGAGCTCGGCCGCGTTCGAGACGCCGAGGTCCACCGCGGAGTCGATCGCGTCGCGGAAGTCGAGTGCGGGGTCGTGCTGCCACGTGAACAGGTGGACGTCCTCGCCGACGCCGATCGCGCGCAGGCGCAGCGCGTCGGGGACCGTGAGCACGCCGATCCACCGGACACCGGCGTCGACGGCCGCGAGGGCGATCGGTTCGAGGCCGTGTCCGTAGGCGTCGGCCTTCATGATCGCCATCACCTCGACCGGCTCCATCCAGCCCCGGACCAGGTCGAGGTTCGAGCGGTAGGCGTCGAGGTCGATCCGGGCCCGTCGCAGCGGCGCGTTCACGTCGTCCTCCGTTCGACGCTGCGGCCGACCCGGGCGACCACCTCGTAGTTGATGGTGCCGATCGCGGTGGCCCACTCCTCGACCGCGGGGTCGCCGTCGGCCGGGTCGCCCCAGAGCACGACCTCGTCGCCGACCTGCACGTCCGCGTCGCCGATGTCGATGTGCACGGCGTTCATGGCCACGCGGCCCACGACCGGGAACCGACGGTCACCGATGCGCACCGAGACGTGGTTGCCGAAGTCGCGGTCGAACCCGTCCGAGTAGCCGAGGCCGATCACCGCGAGCCGGGTGTCGGTCGCCGCCCGCCAGGTGTAGCCGTAGCTCACCCCGTCGCCCGCCGGCACCTGGACCGTCCGGAGCACCGCGGCGGTCACGCGCATGGCGGGGCGCAGGCCGAGGTCGGCCGAGGTCCGGTCGGCGAAGGGGCTCAGGCCGTACAGCGCGAGACCGACCCGGGCGGCGTCGTGCCGGGTCTCGGGGACGGCGATGCCCGCGGCACTCGCGGCCAGGTGCACCACGTCCGGGACGACACCGTTGGCCGCGAGTCCGTCGAGCGCGCGCCGCAGGGCGGCGTCCTGGTCGAGGTCGTCGGCGCGTGACGCGTTCGACAGGTGCGACATGAGTCCCTCGACCCGTGTCCGCCCGCCCTGCTGCCGGATCCGTCCCGCCACCGCGAAGAGCTCGGCCCACTCGGACTCGACCGCACCGTTCCGGCTCAGCCCGGTGTCGACGCACAGGTGCACGGCGGGGACCTCGGAGTCGGCTGCGGCGGCGAGCTGCTCGACGCTCGACACCGCGGGGGTGACGTCGTACTGTGCCGCGCGCCGGAAGTCCTCGTCGGGGGCGTGCAACCACGCGAGGATCCGCACGTGCCGGTCGACCCCGGCCTGGCGGAGCGCGATGCCCTCGTCGAGGTCGGCGACGCCGAGCCACTCCGCGCCCGCGTCGACGAAGGCCCGCGCGGCGTCGAGGGCCCCGTGGCCGTAGCCGTTCGCCTTGACGACCGCGATGACCCCCGCCGGTGCGACCCGGTCGGCGACGGTCGCGTAGTTGGCGATGAGCGCCTCGCGGGAGACCGTGATGCCCGTGTACGCGCTCATGCGCCCTTCCCTTCGATGACGACGAACGCCGTCGCGATCCCGCCGTCGTGCGAGAGCGACAGGTGCACCGATGCGACGCCCCGGTCGTCCGCGACGCGCTGGGCGCCCTCGTGCAGGGTGAGCGACGGGTTCCGCTGGTCGTCCGCGACGACCTCGAGCTCCTGCCAGCTCAGCCCCGCGCTCGACCCGAAGGCCTTGATGAGCGCTTCCTTGGCGGCGAACCGCGCGGCCAGCGAGGTCACCGACCGGGGTTCACCGTCGCGCAGCAGTTCGGCCGGGGTGAACAGCCGCGCCCGGAGCGCGGGGGTGCGGTCGAGCACGCTCCGGAACCGCTCCGTGTCGACGACGTCGACCCCGATGCCGATGATCACCGCGACTACTCGACGGTGACCGACTTCGCGAGGTTCCGCGGCTGGTCGACGTCGAGTCCCTTGGCCGCGGCGAGCTCCATGCCGAACATGTGCAGCGGCGCCACGGCGAGCAGCGGCTCGAACAGCGGCGTCGCGAGCGGGATGCGCAGGACCTCGTCGGCGAAGGGCAGCACCGCGGCGTCGCCTTCCTCGGCGATCGCGATCACCCGGGCACCGCGGGCGCGGATCTCCTGGATGTTCGAGACGACCTTGGGGTGCAGCGAGCGCGGGTCGCGCGGCGACGGCACGATGACGAAGACGATCTGGCCGGGCTCGATCAGGGCGATCGGCCCGTGCTTGAGCTCGCCCGCAGCGAAGCCCTCGGCGTGGATGTACGCGAGCTCCTTGAGCTTGAGCGCACCCTCGAGCGCGATCGGGTAGCCGACGTGGCGACCGAGGAACAGCACGCTGCGGGTGTCCGCCATCCACTTCGCCAGCTCGGCGACCCCGGACGCGTCGTCGATGGTCTGCTGGAGCTTCGGCGCGAGGCCCTCGAGCTCGGCGACCTGCTCGGCGATCTCCTCGGTGGTGAGCGTCCCGCGCAGGGTCGCGAGGTGCAGCCCGAGCAGGTACAGCGCGACGCCCTGGGCGATGAAGGCCTTGGTCGACGCGACCGCGACCTCGGGACCGGCGTGCGTGTAGATCACGGCGTCGGACTCGCGCGGGATGGTCGCGCCCTGGGTGTTGCAGATCGAGAGCACCTGGGCGCCCTGCTCGCGGGCGTACTTGACGGCCATGAGCGTGTCCATGGTCTCGCCGGACTGGCTGATCGAGACCACGAGCGTGCGCCCGTCGAGCACGGGGCTGCGGTACCGGAACTCGTGCGCGAGCTCGACCTCGACCGGGATGCGGGCCCACTGCTCGATCGCGTACTTGCCGAGGATGCCGGCGTAGGCCGCGGTCCCGCAGGCGATGACGATGACGCGGTCCACCTGCTGCAGGCGGTCGGCGATCGGGTCGAGGTCGGTGAGGGTCACGGCGCCGTCGTGGACGCGGCCGAGGACGGTCTTGGCGACGGCCTCGGGCTCCTCGCTGATCTCCTTCGCCATGAACGAGCTCCAGCCGCCCTTGTCGGCGGCGCTGGCGTCCCAGGTGACCTCGAACTCGACGGGCGTCGCCGGGGAGCCGTCGAAGCCGATGACCTCGACCCCACCGGGCCGGATCGTGGCGATCTCGTCCTGGCCGATCGCGAGCGCGCGCTGCGTGTACGCGACGAACGCGGCCACGTCGGAGCCCATGAAGTTCTCGCCGTCGCCGAGGCCGACCACGAGCGGGGAGTTGCGGCGGGCACCGACGACGACGCCCGGCTGCTCGGCGTGCACGACGAGGAGCGTGAAGGCGCCCTCGAGTCGCTGCACGACCTGCTGCATCGCGGTGGTCAGGTCGCCGGTCTCGCGGAACGCCCGGCCGACCAGGTGTGCCGCGACCTCGGTGTCGGTCTCGCTGCTGAAGGTCACGCCCTCGGCGAGGAGTTCGTCCTTCAGCGGCGCGAAGTTCTCGATGATGCCGTTGTGGATGAGGGCGAGCTTGCCGCCGTCGGCCAGGTGCGGGTGCGCGTTGCCGTCGGTGGGGCCGCCGTGCGTCGCCCAGCGGGTGTGGCCGATGCCCGTTCCGCCGTCGGCGATCGGGTGCTCGGCCAGGTCGTCGACCAGGGCCTGGAGCTTGCCGGCCTTCTTCGCCGAGGCGAGCTCGTGCCCGCCGTCGACGACGGCGATGCCCGCCGAGTCGTAGCCCCGGTACTCGAGCCGCCGCAGCCCACCGAGGAGGACCTCCTGGCTGCTCTTGTCACCGACGTAACCCACGATTCCACACATGCCGACGATCCTACGGTGTGTCCGGCCGCCCACCCTGCGGAGCACGGGTACCGGGGATAACGTTTGGACCATGGGCCGCTTCGACGACATCGCGATCACCACACTGCAGGGCGAGCAGACCACCTTCGGACAGTTCTCCGACCGGGCGGTGCTCGTCGTGAACGTCGCCTCGCGCTGCGGGCTGGCACCCCAGTACGAGCAGCTCGAGGCGCTCCAGGAGACCTACGGCCCGCGGGGCTTCACGGTGCTCGGCTTCCCGAGCAACCAGTTCCTGCAGGAGCTCGGCTCGTCCGAGGCGATCGAGGAGTACTGCTCCACCACGTGGGGCGTGACCTTCCCGATGTCCGAGAAGGTCAAGGTCAACGGCAAGGGTGCCCACCCGCTCTACCAGGCCCTCAAGGAGACCCCGGACGCCTCCGGCAAGGCCGGCCGCGTTGCGTGGAACTTCGAGAAGTTCCTCGTCGCCCCCGACGGCACCGTCACCCGCTTCCGTCCGACGACGAAGCCCGACGCCCCCGAGGTCGTCGCCGCCATCGAGGCGGCGCTCCCCGCCTGAGCCGACCGGGCCGGTCCGGCACGCGCCGGTGCCGGCAGCACCGGTCCGGCACGCGCCGGTCCGTGCAGCACCGGTCCGTGCAGCGCCGGTCCGTCGGATGGCGCGCGGACGCGCGCGCGGCACCGGACGGGAGGCGCGGGGCACGTGAGCCGGTCGGCGCACGTGCCCCGCGCCTCCCGTCTGTACGCTCGTGCCCATGCCGATCACGGAAGCCACCGTCGCGCACCCGACCCCGTTCGTGGAGATCCCGCGCGCGGAGTGGTCGCAGCTCGCGCCGAGGGAGCACCTGTCGCTCACCGAGACCGAGGTCGTGCAGCTGCGCGGCCTGGGCGACCGGCTCGACATGCAGGAGGTGCAGGAGGTCTACCTCCCGCTGTCCCGCCTGCTGACGCTGTACGCCGCCGGTGCCCGCGACCTGCACGCCGAGACGAGCCGGTTCCTCGGCGAACGCGCCGGGCGCACGCCGTTCGTCATCGGCGTCGCCGGGTCCGTGGCGGTCGGCAAGTCCACCGTCGCCCGCCTCCTCCGCGAGCTGACGAAGCGCTGGCCGGACACCCCGCGCGTCGAGCTCGTGACCACCGACGGCTTCCTGTACCCGAACGCCGAGCTCGAGCGTCGCGGGATCATGGACCGCAAGGGCTTCCCGGAGTCCTACGACCGACGGGCGCTGCTGCGGTTCGTCAGCCAGGTGAAGAGCGGCGCGACCGAGGTGCGGGCGCCGTACTACTCGCACCTGGTCTACGACATCGTCCCGGACGCCGAGATCGTGGTGCGGCAGCCCGACGTGCTCATCGTCGAGGGGCTCAACGTGCTCGCGCCGCCGGTGCACGGTCGTCTGGCGCTGTCCGACCTGTTCGACTTCACGATCTACGTCGACGCGAAGACGAAGGACATCGAGTCCTGGTACGTCGACCGCTTCCTGGCCCTGCAGCAGGAGGCGTTCGCGAGCCCGGACTCCTTCTTCCACCGGTTCGCGTCGTTGTCCCGCGAGGACGCGGTCGACACCGCGACGAAGGTGTGGCGGGCGATCAACGAGCCGAACCTGCTCGAGAACGTGCTGCCCACGCGCTCCCGGGCGACCCTCGTGCTCAAGAAGGGCGCGAACCACAAGGTGCACTCGGTGCTGCTCCGCAAGATCTAGCGGGGCGCGGGGCGCCGGGCGGCGCGGGGCGCGGGTCCGCGGCATGGCGCCGCCCAGCGCGACGTGCTCCCGCACAACGGAAAGCAGCTCGCACCACGTGATCACGTGGTGCGAGCTGCTTTCCGTCGTGCGAAGTTCGGCCCGGACGTCCGGGCCGGCAGCCAGCCGGGCCGGACGAGCCCGCCTGGCAGCGCCGCGCCGGCCCGCGCCCTACGCCGCCGCGTCGAGCGTGAGCCGCGAACGCACGACCGCCGCGAGCTCCTCGGCGACGCGCTGGGCCTCGTCCTGCGAAGCCGCCTCGACCATCACGCGCACGACGGGCTCCGTGCCCGACGGCCGGAGCAGCACACGCCCGGCGTCCCCGAGCGCAGCGGTGGCCGCGGCGACCGCGTCCTGCACGCCCTGGTCGTCGAGCCCGTGCCGGTCGACGCCCTTCACGTTGAGCAGCACCTGCGGGAACACGGTCATGCACGACGCGAGCTCCTGCAGGGTCTTGCCCGTGCGTGCCATCTCGGCCACCAGGTGCAGGCCCGTGAGGACGCCGTCACCCGTGGTCGCGTAGTCGCTGAAGATGATGTGACCGGACTGCTCGCCACCGAGCGAGTAGCCGCCCTCGGTCATCCGCTCGAGCACGTAGCGGTCGCCGACACCGGTCTCGAGCACCGTGATGCCCGCGTCCGCCATGGCGCGCTTGAGCCCGAGGTTCGACATCACGGTCGCGACGAGCGTGTCGTCGACGAGCATGCCGCGCTCCTGCATCGACAGCGCGAGGATCGCCATGATCTGGTCGCCGTCGATCGCGTTGCCGGCGGCGTCCACCGCGAGGCACCGGTCAGCGTCGCCGTCGTGCGCGATGCCGACGTCCGCACCGGCCGCGAGCACCGCGGCGGCGAGGTTGTCGATGTGCGTCGACCCGACACCGTCGTTGATGTTCATGCCGTCCGGGTCGGCACCGATCAGGGTGACCCGGGCCCCGGCGTTGACGAACACCTCGGGCGAGACGCCGGCCGCGGCACCGTTCGCGCAGTCGAGCACGACGTGGATGCCGTCGAGCCGGTGCGGGAGCGTGCCGAGCAGGTGCACGACGTAGCGGTCCTCGGCGTCGGCGAACCGGGTGATCCGGCCGACGTCGGCGCCGGTGGGCGTCGGAGCGGACTGGTCGTGCATGGCCGCTTCGATGCGGTCCTCGACCTCGTCCGGCAGCTTGCGGCCGCCCGTGGCGAAGAACTTGATCCCGTTGTCGGGCGCCGGGTTGTGCGACGCGGAGATCATCACGCCGAAGTCGGCGTCGATGTCCGCGACGAGGAACGCGGCAGCGGGGGTGGGGATGACCCCGGCGTCGAGCACGTCGACGCCGGCGGAGGCGAGCCCGGCCGCGACCGCGGCACCGAGGAACTCGCCGGAGACGCGCGGGTCGCGCGCCAGGACCGCGCGGGGACGCGGTCGACCGGACGCCCGACGGGCGTCCGCATGGTGTCCGTGCGTGAGCACGGCCGCGCTGGCCTGGGCGAGACCCAGAGCCAGCGCGGCCGTCAGCTCGCCGTTGGCGAGTCCACGAACACCGTCGGTACCGAACAGACGCGGCATTGCGATCGGGTCCGTCGCGCGACTAGCGCTTCGAGAACTGCGACGCCTTGCGGGCCTTCTTGAGACCGGCCTTCTTGCGCTCGATGACGCGGGCGTCACGGGTGAGGAAGCCGGCCTTCTTGAGGGTGGCGCGGTTGTTCTCGCGGTCGATCTCGTTCAGCGCACGCGCGATGGCGAGGCGGAGCGCACCGGCCTGACCCGAGGGGCCACCACCCGTGATGCGGGCGACGACGTCGTAGGCACCGAGGAGCTCGAGCACCTTGAACGGGTCGTTGATCAGCTGCTGGTGCAGCTTGTTCGGGAAGTAGTCCTCGAGCGTGCGGCCGTTCACCACGAAGGTGCCGGAGCCCGGGACGAGGCGCACGCGGGCGATGGCCTCCTTGCGGCGCCCGACGGCACCGCCCGAGACGTTGAGGATCTGGCGGGGAGCGGCCTCCGAGGACGCCGGGGCGCTCTCGGTGGTGAAGCTCTCCGGGGTCTGGTCGAGGGAGTCAGCGATCTGAGCCATGAGTGTTGTCAGTCCTTGATGTCGTCGTGGCCGGAACTACTGTGCGACCTGGTCGAAGGTGTACGCCTTGGGCTGCTGCGCGGCGTGCGGGTGCTCGGGGCCGGCGTAGACCTTGAGCTTCTTGAGCTGCTCACGGCCGAGCGTGTTCTTCGGCAGCATGCCGCGGATCGCCTTCTCGACGGCGCGGGTGGGGTGCTTCTCGAGCATCTCCGGGTAGGAGGTCGCCGTGAGGCCGCCCGGGTAGCCCGAGTGACGGTAGTAGACCTTCTTGGCGAGCTTGGAGCCGGTGAGGGCGACCTTGTCCGCGTTCACGATGATGACGAAGTCACCCATGTCCATGTGCTGGGCGAAGGTGGCCTTGTGCTTGCCGCGCAGGAGCGCCGCGGCGTGGGTGGCGAGACGGCCGAGGACGACGTCGGCTGCGTCGATGACGATCCAGTCGTGCTGGACGTCTGCCGGCTTCGGGGAGAACGTACGAGTCACAGGAGTGCTGCTTTCGTGTCGAGGTGAGGAGTCCGTGAATCCCGCTCCGGTGGGTGTTCCGTGGACGACGTCCGCGGAACCGCCCGGTGGAGGGCTCATCTGACTGTCCGGCGCACGGGGCGCACAGACCAAGGTGAGAGCCTACCCGACGCGGCCCACCTTGTCGAACGCTCGCCACGACGGACGGGAGGCGCGGTGCCGGCCGGCACCGCGCCTCCCGTCCGTGGGACCCACCGGATCAGGCGGTGCGCACCTGCCGACGACGTCGTGCGACGAGCACCCCGGCCCCTGCGGTCAGCAGGAGCAGGGCCGCCGCGAGGCCGCCGCCGAGCTCGGCGCCGGTGAAGGCGAGCGTGCCCGTCGCGGGGTCGACGACCCGGATCGGCGTCCAGCCGACCAGCGAGCCGTCCGCCGCGGTCACGGCGAGGCGGTGCGCCCCGGCGGTGGTGCCGGCCGGGATCGTGACCCGGACGGTGCCGTCCGCACGGACCGTGGCGGTCGCGAGGAGCACCGGCTCGGAGTACAGCCAGACCGCGATCCGCTCGCCGGCGCGGGCGGTGCCGACGCCGACCGTGATCGTCTCCCCGGCACGCACGGTCGCCGGGGCGGTCACGCCGCCGCGGACCGCGTCGGTCAGCGCCGATGCGGACGGAGCGACCGGTGACGGTCCGGTGCCGGGACCGCTGCCTGCGCCCGTGCCCGTGCCGTTGCCGCCGGTTCCGGTTCCGGTTCCGGGCGTGCCGCCGGCGCCGGGCGTCCCGCTGCCGGAGGCCACGTCGAACCCGACGAGGATCGGGTCGTGGTCGCTCGCACGGTAGACGTCGTCGCGGTACAGGTCGGTGACGTTGTAGTCGTAGCGGCTGTACTCCAGACCGACCGACTCCACCGAGTTGATGTTCCAGATGTCCACGCCGGTGACGTCCGCGAGTGCCGCGGGTGAAGCGAGCACGTGGTCGAGCGACCCGCTCAGGCCGCCGAAGACGTACGACCACTCCGAGGCGTCGAGCGCCGGGCCGAGGTCGGTGTAGCCGGCCTCACGGAGGACGACCATCGGGTCCTCCTGGCTGTAGGCGTTGAAGTCACCGAGCATGAACACCCGGTCGGTGCCGTACTTCGCCTGCTCCGTGGTCGAGAACCCGGCGAGCGCCTTCGCCTGCGCCACGCGCGACGCGTTCGACGCACCCTGTCCGTCGCCGGTGTCGGCGTCCGCACCCGAGCCGGACCCCTTCGACTTGAAGTGGTTCGCGATCACCAGGAAGTCGTCGTCCGCGGTGCCGCCGACCGGACGGAAGGCGTCGGCGACGGGCTGGCGGGCGTTCACGAAGGCGGGGTCGTCGAGGATCGTCGACTCCCCGACCGGCGCGACGCGGTCCTGCTTGTAGATCAGTGCGAGGCGGATGACGTCCTCGCTCGCGGGCAGCTTCGCGGGCGACTTCACGTACGCCCAGGTGTCCTGCCCGGTGGCGGCGTTGAGGGCGGCGACGAGCGTGCCCACCGCGGCGTCGCGGTCACGGCCGAAGCGGGCCGAGTTCTCGATCTCCTCGAGCGAGACGACGTCGGCGCCGAGGCCGTTGATCGCCCCGACGATCTTGACCTGCTGGCGGGCCAGGTCGTCGGCGTTCGCGGCACCGCGGGCGTCGCAGCCGCCGCGGACGGTCACGGGGTCGCCGTCACGGTCCGTGTAGTACGTGCAGCCGGTGAGCTGGTCGCCCGTGGTCGGGAAGTAGTTGAGCACGTTGAAGCCGGCGAGCTCGAGGTCGCCTCCGACCTGCGCGGGCGCCGCGGTGCGCACGTTCGAGAACGACGCCGGCAGGGTCGCCACCGGGGTCGCTCCCGTGATCGGCGACGTCGGCTGGAACTTCCACGTGTCGTTGCGGTAGTCGAGGACGACCGGCTTCGAGAAGGTCGCGGCGGCGCCGACCGTGACCGGGCCCTGGGTGAGCCAGGACACCGGGATCGACTGGTTCGCCGCACTGAGGAAGTTCGTGCTCGCGCCGTCGTCGAGCACCACCTTCCGTGCGGCGTTGTCCGCTGCGACCGCGGCGGCCTCGGCGCTGCCCGGTCGGGCGACCTCCGTCGGCTGGATCAGCCGCTTCGTCCCCGCGGCGAGCACGACCTCGCCGTACTGGTTCGTCGTGAAGGTGTCGGCGACCGTGTAGCTGCCCTGCGGTGCGAGGAGCATGCTCTCGAGCGACTCGCGCTGTGCGTCGGTGCGCGGGAACGCGAGCGTGGCCGGCACCGGCTGCGCGACGCCGGTCGCGGGGAGCCGCACCAGGTCGGCGGTCGACGCGACCGTGAGCTCGGTGAGGCCGTTGAACTCGGACACCTCGCCGGTCAGCCGGACGGCGTCGCCGATCGCGACGCTGCCGACCGTCGCGGCCGAGAACACGAACACGGCGTCGGACGCGGTGTGCGTGGTCAGGTCGAGCGCGCCGCCCGTGCCGGCCGTCTGGATCGTGTAGCCGTTCAGCCCGCCGGTCGGGTACACCGCCGTGACGACGCCCTCGGTGGTCACCCGCTTGCCCGCGTACGGCGACGCCGCCCCGGTGCCCTGCAGCTGCGCGACGGTGACCTGCTCGGCCGGTGTCGTCGGCGTACCGGGGTCCGGTGTGCCGGTGCCGGGCGTCCCGGTACCCGGCGTTCCGCCGCCGCTCGTCTGGCCCGCACTGTTCCGCGGCGTCGGCGTGGTCGTCTCGACGAAGTCCGCGCCGTTGTCGTCGGTGTCGGTCGTCCCCGTCCGGGTGAGGGCGTTCGGCACCGCGTTGGTACCGGTGACCGGGCGCACCGTGCGCTCGAAGGTGTTGGACGCGCCGTACCCGAGCAGGTCCACGACACCCGGGGTGCCGGTCGCGACGGCGCCGGCCGGCAGCGTCAGCGGTGCGGTGCGGTCGGAGAGGGCGAGCGTCCCCGTGGTGCCGGACACGTTCAGCGAGACGGTGTCGTCGGGCGTCGGCAGGTCGGCGCCGACGGGCGTCGCACCACCGTTGCCCGGCATCGCGACGAGGAACGTCCCACCGGCGGGCACGGTCCCCTCGAGCGCGCTCGCGGTGAAGCTCCCGGTGCCGGCCGCGGGGCGGTACTGCAGCGACCACCCGGCCAGGGACACCGGTGACGCCGTGGGGTTCGCGATCTCGACGAACTTGCCGTTGTACGGGGCGTTCGCGCTGCCGCCCTTCAGGTACGCCTCGCCGATCACCAGACCGGTGCCGGCGGGATCCGCCAGCGCGGACGAGACGGACACGAGCGGTGCCGCGACGAGCGTCGCTGCGACGGTGGCGCACGACACGGTGCGCCGGAGGGTCTTGGGCATGCTGACCTTCGGGAAGAGGAGGGGGACTCCAGCACGCTAGCCACCTGCGGGGGCGTTCAGGTTTCCGGCAGGTGAACGATCCGGTCCACCCCCGTGCAGGGCACGCCGGTCCGGTCCGCCCGGGCGCCCTCGGCGTCAGTGCGCGACCGGCACCCACTCCGAGCCGACCCGGTGCACCGCGGGCCCGTGCCCGGGCAGCACGATCTCCGGGATCGGCAGCGCCCGCGCCGACTCGAGCGCCGTCGCCCCGTCGGCGGTGAAGAACGGCGTGATCATCCGGGGCCGCGGCTGCCACGACGCCGGCTGCGTGTCGTGGTGGGTGACGACGGCGTCGCCCGTGACGATCGCACCCGCCGCGGGCAGCAGGTACGCCGTCGACCCGGCGGTGTGCCCGACCGCGGGGAACGGCGTGATCGCACGCCCCGCGAACGTGGCCGCGGTGAAGGCCGAGGCGCTCGGGACGGTGGTCGGACGGAGGGCGTCGGACCGGATCGCCCGGACCAGCCACCGCAGCACCCGCGGCGAGGCCAGGCGGCCACCGATCTCGGCGGGCGTCACCTGCTGCCGCTCGGGTCCGCGCACGTTGTCGAGCTCGTCCGCGTGCGCGAGGACCTGCACGTGCGGGTGTCGCTCGAGGATCCCCGGGATGCCGCCGACGTGGTCGACGTGCCCGTGGGTGACGTACACCCGGCGCAGGTCGGCGACGTCGTGGCCGGCCCAGCGGATCGTGTCGAGCACGAGCTCGCTGTCGGCGGGGTAGCCGGCGTCGACGAGCGCGACGCCGTCCTCCTCGGCGAGGACGACCCAGTTCGACACCGGCCCCTCGACGAAGACCACCCCGGGGGCGACGGAGACGACGGACCGGGGTTCGCGGGAGGTCATCCCCCGACGCTACCGCCGGCGGGCTCGTGCTCGGACCGGCGCGCGCGGGTCTGCGATGCCCGGGCGGCGAGGGCGTCGTCGTCGGGGTACCCGACCTCGGTGAGGGTGAGACCCTTCGCGGGCGCGATCGTGAAGGCGCTGGTCCGCTCCTGCGCGACGCGCAGCTCCTCGAGGCGGTCCGGGCCGAACCGACCCTGGCCGACCGCGATGGTCGCGCCGACCATCGCGCGCACCATGGAGTGGCAGAAGGCGTCGGCCTGGAGGCGCGCCACCAGCACGCCGTCCGGCTCGCGGTCCCAGCGGAACTCCTGGAGCGTCCGGATGGTCGTCGCGCCCTCGCGCGGCTTGCAGAACGTCGCGAAGTCGTGCAGCCCCAACAGCGTCAGCGCACCGCGCTCCATCGCCGCCGGGTCCAGACGCGCCGGGTGCCAGAGCGTGTGCCCACGACGACGGGGATCGCGGGGGGCGTCGGCGTCCGCGACCCGGTACTCGTAGCGCCGCCAGAGCGGGGAGAACCGGGCGTCGAACCCGTCCGGCGCGACCGAGGCCCGCGTGACGACGACGTCACCGTCCGGCCCTGCGATGCCGTTGATCCGCTTGACGAGTCCGTCCAGGCTGGTCCGCGGCGGGCCGTCGGGGGCCGACCGGCGCGGCCGGCTGAGCGCGCCCCACTGCTCCGCGGTGAGGTCGAGGTGCGCGACCTGTCCGGTGGCGTGCACGCCGGCGTCGGTGCGTCCGGCGACGGTGAGCAGCGGCGGTTCCCCCCAGCGGGTGAACACCGTGGCGAGCGCCGACTCGAGCGCTCCCTGCACGGTCCGCAGCCCGGGCTGCCGGGCCCAGCCCGAGAACGCCGCTCCGTCGTAGGCGACGTCCAGACGGAGCCGCACACCGCCCTGGTCGCCGGCCGTCTCGTCCACACGAGCGAGCGTACCGGGGCCGTGCCGCGCCTCCCGGCCGTCCCCGAGCAGCGCCGGACGGCCGCGCCGTGTCAGCGCGTGTCAGGACCGCGTCAGTGGCGCGTGAGCGCCCCTCGGCACGATCGACACCGACATCGACGAAAGGACCCAGCGATGACCAGCTCACCCCTCGCGGTCGAGGCGACCGGCCTCGTGAAGACCTTCGGGTCGAACCGTGCCGTCGACGGCGTCGACCTCCGTGTGGAGGCCGGGACCGTCTACGGCGTGCTCGGGCCGAACGGCGCCGGCAAGACGACCACCATCTCCATGCTCGCGACGCTGCTGCAGCCCGACGGCGGCGAGGCCCGCGTCTTCGGGCACGACGTCCGCCGCGAGCCGCAGACCGTGCGCTCCCTGATCGGCGTGACCGGGCAGTACGCCAGCGTCGACGAGACCCTCAGCGCGACCGAGAACCTCGTCATCTTCGCGCGGTTGCTCGGCCTGTCCCGCGGCGACGCGCGGCGCAAGGCGACCGAGCTGCTCGAGCGCTTCAGCCTGACCGAGGCCGCGTCCCGTCCGCTCAAGGCGTTCTCCGGCGGCATGCGTCGTCGGCTCGACCTGGCCGCGAGCCTCATCGCGCAGCCGCCGCTGATCTTCCTCGACGAGCCGACCACGGGTCTCGACCCGCGGACCCGCGCACAGATGTGGGACACGATCCGGGAGCTCGTCGCGACCGGCTCGACGGTCCTGCTCACCACGCAGTACCTCGACGAGGCCGACCAGCTCGCCGACCGCATCGCCGTGATCGACCACGGCCGCGTGGTCGCCGAGGGCACCGCCGACGAGCTGAAGTCCTCGGTCGGCACGTCCTCGCTGCAGCTCCGTCTGGCGGACGCCGACGCGGACGTCCTCGCGACGGCGGCGTCGCTCGTGGAGCGCGTGCTCGGCACCCCGGCGGTCGTCAGCCCCGAGGGAGCGCGACTGACCGCCCCGATGACGGCGCCGGACCGCGTCACCGACCTGCTCGTGTCGTTCCGCGACGCGGGCGTCTCCCTCGCCGAGATGAGCGTGCAGAAGCCGACGCTCGACGAGGTTTTCCTCACCATCACCGGCTCGCCGACGCCCGCGGACACTGCCGCGGACGACACCGCCGAGCGCACGCTCGAAGGGAGCCTCGCATGACCACGCTCACCCCCACCACGACCACCGCACCCCGGGCCACCCCGCGCCCCGGCGTCGGCTCGACCGGTCTGGGCGCGACCGTCCGCCAGTCGTTCACGATGGCGTACCGCGGGCTCGTGAAGATCCGCAGGACGCCCGAGCAGCTGTTCGACGTGACGCTCATGCCGATCGTCTTCACGGTGATGTTCACGTACATCTTCGGCGGCGCGATCTCCGGCGACGTCGGCAGCTACCTGCCCGTGATCATCCCCGGCATCCTCGTGCAGACCGCGATCACGTCGTCGGTCGTCACCGGCGTCCAGCTCCGCGAGGACATGGACAAGGGCGTGTTCGACCGCTTCCGGTCCCTGCCGATCGCGCGGATCGCCCCGCTCGCCGGGGCCCTGCTCGCCGACACCGTGCGGTACGCCATCGCGACGACGATCACCTTCGTGGTCGGCATCGTGATGGGGCTGCGGCCCGCCGGTGGCCTCGGCGCGGTCCTGCTCGCGGCGCTCCTGGTGATCGTGGTCGCGTGGGCGATCAGCTGGGTGTTCGCGTACTTCGGCGTGATCGCCCGCACCGCGTCGAGCGTCTCCGGCATCGCGAACCTCGTGCTGTTCCCGCTGACGTTCCTGTCGAACGCGTTCGTCCCGACGGACACGCTCCCCGCCTGGCTGCGCTGGTTCACCGAGGTCAACCCGGTCTCGCACCTCATCACGGCGGTGCGGGAGCTCGTGAACCACGGCACCGTCGGCGGCGACCTGTGGCTCAGCCTGCTCGGTGCCGCGGTGGTCGTCGCGGTGTTCGCTCCGCTGACGGTGCGGGCGTACATGCGGAAGGCCTGAGCGCCGGAAGGACCGGGCGGGCTCGGGCGGCGTCGGCCGCTCGAGCCCGCCCGTCCGTCCCGACCGCGGCCGACGGCCTGGGCACACCGCGTGCTCAGGCCGTCGGCGCGATGCGGACGCCCTCGAGGAGCGCACGGGTCCTGGTGACGACCCGTGCGCGCCCCCAGTCGTGCGCGAGCGGGTCGTGGTCGGCAGCCGAGGCGTCCGCCGCCTCGGCCTCGGCCGCGGCGAGCGCCCGCTCCCCCGCGGCCGCCGCGAGGAGCGGACGGATCCGCGCGTGCGCGAGCACCGCGTAGTCCTGGCGCGTGCCGACCCGGGTCGCGAGGGCCCAGCAGCGGACGGCCGCGTCGGGCTGGCCGTCGCGGACGAGCGCGACGGCCAGCCCGAGCAGCGCCGTCCCGACGACCGGCAGGTCCAGCCAGGTCGACCCGAGCCGCAGCTGCACGAGTGCTCCGGTGCGCAGGCGTCGTGCGACGTCGCGCTCGGCGGCCGGGAGGCGCACCCCGCCTCCGCCGGGTCCCTCCACCTGGTCGGTGGTCGCGCCCAGGGCCTCGTCCACGGCCGCGATCCGCGCTGCGCCCGCCATGAGGCGCCAGTGCACCGCGCGGGTGCGCGGGTCCCGCAGCAGGTCCCACGCCGCGGTGTACTCGGCGGCCGCGCGCTCGGGGCGTCCCTCGTACCGGGCGCACTCGGCACCGATCGCGCGGGCGAGCACGCCCACCTGGACCGTGCCGTCGGCCGGACCGCCGCGCATCGTCACCGGGCGGAGGCGCAGGTCCTCGGCGATGGCGCGCGCCCGGACGAGGTCGCCCGTCGCCGCCGCGGCCAGGCCGACCGTCCAGCTGATCTCGTACAGGTCGTCGTCGGCGCCGAACCGTTCGAGCAGCTCCTGCGCCGACGCGGCCGTCTCGAGTGCCTCGCGGTACCGGCCGCCCTGCGCGTGCAGCTGGGTCAGGGTGACGGCGACGGAACCGGCCGTCCAGGCGTCGCCGGAGACCGCGGCGAGGTCCCGCGCGCGCTGGGCGTACCGGAGCGCGGCCGCGGGGTCGCCGGCGTTCTCGGCGAGCGGCGCGCTGAGCATCGCCCCGAAGCAGGCGACGCCCGGGTCCGGGTCGGCCCGCATCCGTCCGAGCAGCGCCGCTCCGGCCCGTTCCCCGCCGAGCACGAGCAGCAGGTCGCACTGCGCGTCGACCACGGGGTGCCCGGTGCCGCCGTCCCGTCGCATGCGCCGCAGCACCGAGCGGGCGCGGGCGGTGGTCCGGATGTCGGTGAAGGCCGCCGACGCCCCGCACAGCACGAGCGACACGACCGTCGCGGTGCGGTCGTCGGGGGCGACCGGCGCGGACCGGAGGGCGGCGATCACGTCGTGGGCGACGGCCACGACCTCGCCGTGGGTGCCGCGCAGGGTCCAGTAGCCGCCGAGTGCGGCGAAGACGTGCGCGACGGTCGGCCCGTCCTCGTCGCGCACCGCCCAGCGCAGCAGGGTGACGAGCGTCTCGGCCTCCCGGCGCACCACGCCGAACGCCGCGAGCTGCGCGGGCCCGGTGAGGGCGAACAGGTTGCACGTGGCCGACAGCTCCCGGCCCCACGTGGTCATCGCCGCCCGCACCTGCCCGGTCGTGCCGCGCTCGTCGAGGCGGTCCGCCCCGAACTCGCGCACGGTCTCGAGCAGTCGGTAGCGCACCGGTTCGCCCGGCGTCTCGACGAGCTGCACGAGGGACTGCTCGACGAGCTCCGCGAGGTCGTCCGACGCGTCGGCCCGACGGTCGGGTACCGCGACGGCCTCGACCGCACCGTCGGGGACGCCGTCGGGGAACAGCGCGAGCCGCGTGAGGAGGTCCTGCGCCCCGGCGTCGAGCAGCCGCCAGCTCCACTCGATCACCGCGAGCAGCGTCCGGTGCCGCTCCGGGGCGCTCCGGTCCCCGCTGCGGAGCAGGGCGAACCGGTCGTCCAGGCGCCGCTCCACCTCGTCGACGCTCATCCCGCGGACCCGCGCGGCGGCGAGCTCGATCGCGAGCGGCGACCCGTCGAGCCGGGTGCAGATGCGGCGGACCGTGTCGACCGGCAGCACCGCGCCGGGGCGGGCCGCTCGTGCACGGTCGGTGAACAGCCGGACCGCGGCACCGTCCGCCTCGACCGGCAGGGGCGCGAGCGGTGCCACGACCTCGCCGCCGATCGCGAGCGGCGCCCGCGAGGTCGCGAGCACCCGCAGCCCGGGCACCGCGGCGAGCAGGTCGGCGGTGAACGGCGCGACCCGGTCGAGCAGGTGTTCGCAGTTGTCCAGCACGAGCACGGTCGGGGCCTCGTCGAGCACCCGGGTGACGCGGCCCCACAGGTCCGTGACCACGGCGTCGCGGAGGGACCGCGCCGACCGCACCTCGGCGACCCCGAGGAGTGCCGCGAGTGCCGGCAGCAGGTCGTCGGCGTCGGTGAGCGGTGCGAGCTCGCACACCACGACCGCCGTGGTCTCCGGCAGGCCGGCGGCGACCGCCTGCGCGAGCCGGGTCTTGCCGAGCCCGCCCGGCCCGAGCACGGTGACGAGTCGCCCCCGACCGAGCTCGGCGGTCACGGTCGCGACGTCGTGTGCGCGGCCGACGAGCTCGTTCGGCGCCGCACGCAGCCCGATGCGTCGGACGGTGCCGGTCGGGGCGGCGGGACCGCGCAGGAGTGCGGCGTGCAGGGCGACGAGCTCCGCGGACGGGTCGGCACCGAGCGCGTCGGCGAGCCGCCCACGGTGCGCCGCGAACACCGCGAGCGCCTCGGCCGGACGACCGTCCGCCGCGAGGGCGCCCATCGCACCGGCCGCGGCCACGTCGTCGTAGGGCGCCGCGGCGGACTCGTCGGTCCAGACCGCGGCGGCGGCCGTCGTGTCGCCGGACTCGAGCAGCAGGACACCCAGGCGTCGACGGAGGGCGTGCCGAGCCGCAGCCGCGCGGGCCGCCAACGCCGTGCCGAGCTCGCCCTCGACGTCGTCGCCCGGTGCCCCGGTCCACCGGTCGAGCGCGGCCCGGACGGTCTCGAGGTCGGTCGCGTCCACGGCGCGCTCGGCAGCGTCGAGGTCGACGGTGTCCTGGCCGGGTGCGAGCGCGTAGCCGGTGGTGGTGGAGACGACGAGCCCCTCGGCCGTGCTCCGTCGCAGGCGGGACACCATGGTCTGCAGGGCCGCTCGCGCTCCCCGGGGGCGGTCGTCACCCCAGAGCGCGTCGATCAGCGAGTCGGTCCCGACCGCGTGGCCCTCGGCGAGCACGAGCGCGACGAGGAACGACCGGGCGAGGGCACCCGTGACGGGCACGCTCCCGCCGTCCGGCCCCGCGACGGTCACCGGTCCGAGGACGGCGACACGGGACGCGACGGGCACGCGCCGATCCTACCGACGCCGTGCGACGGCCCCGGGCGGCGACGCGTCCGGGGTCAGCGCTTCTCGCCGAACGGCCCCGTCTTCGTGTCGACGTCCTGGGTCGCCCGCTTCTCCGACTCCAGGATCCCCCGCAGGGCGACGATCGCGCTCGCGGTGACGGCCACGCTCGACGGGTTCTCCCGGCTGGCGTCGAGGGCGCGCTCGAGCGTCGCGAGTGCCTCGTCGCCCGCGTCCTCCGCGCAGTCCCCGCGCACCACGCACGCGACCTGGCGCAGGGCTGCGGCGAGCGGCTCCGCGAACGACGGGTCCGGACGGCCGATGTTGTCCGCGACCGGGCCGGACCGGGCGACGAGCTCGGTGAGGTCCGTCGTGTACCAGGCGGCCCGCTCGAGGGCACGGAACCGCGCCCCGTCGGTCGCCAGGCGCGCCCGCGACCCGCGGAGCACCCCACGGGGGTTCCACCGACGGCTCTCCTGCGCCACCGACACCCGTTCGCGCACGTCCTCGATCGCCGCGTCGAGCCGCGACTGCTGCCGGTCCCACGCGCGGGTGTCGGGCTCGCCCCGGTCGAGCACGGCCGCGAGGTCGTCGAGGTGCTCCGCGAGCACCGCGTTGACCTGGTCGATGCGCCGCTCGGCGTCCCAGAAGTGCAGCGGCGGCACGATCAGCGAGTTCACCAGCAGCCCGATGCCGATCCCGATGCCCATCTGCACGACGTACGCGAACGAGTACCCCTCGGCGTTGCCCCCACCGACGAGCAGGACGAACAGCGCCGCCATCGGGACCCACGAGTACCCCTCGCCGAGCACCCGGAACCCGCTGACCAGCACGCCGAGGCCCACCGCGAGGGCCACCGCGACCACGCCCGGGTCGCCGATGAGCATCGTGAACCCGGCGATGAGGATGCCGAGCGTGATCCCGACGAGCGTCTGCAGACCGGCCCGGACGCCCGCGAACACGGTGGTCCGCATCGCCACGATCGCCCCGAGGGGTGCGTAGTACGGGTAGTCGGCCGCGACCCCGGGGGCGTGCTTCGCGAGCGTCCACGCGATCGTCGCCGCGAGCGCGGCCTTCGCCGCGAGCAGCAGCCGCGGCTGGGTGCCCGAGTCGCGGCTCCACTGCCAGAGGCGGCGCCCGGCGCCCGTGATGCGTTCTGCTCGTGCCATGTCGGCGGCCAAGCTAGCCGCGGACCGCTGTGAGCGTTGACGGCGAGCGGGGCGGGACGGGAGGCACGTGGCGGCCGTGCTGTGCGCCTCCGTCCGTCGGACGATCAGACGGGAGGCGCGTGGCGGCGGTGCACCGCGCCTCCCGTCCGGCATGCGGTCGCCGACGCGGAGAAGCCCCCGCGACGTACGTCGCGGGGGCTTCTCCGATGTGGTGCTGGACCTACTTGGCGTCGTCCGCCTTGGCGGCGGCGTCGGCCTCGACCTCGGCAGCTGCGTCGGTCTCGGTCTCGGCCTCGACCGGGGTCGACTCCTCGGTGGTCTCGGTCTCGTCGACCGGGGCCTCCTCGACCGGCGCGGCGGCGGCCGGGGCCGCCTTGCGCTGCACCGGGGCGGGCGAGCTCGAGACCGGCTCGAGCACGAGCTCGATCGACGCGAGCGGCGCGTTGTCACCCTTGCGGAAGCCGAGCTTCGTGATGCGGGTGTACCCGCCCTGGCGGTCCTCGACCTGGGGCGCGATCTCCGTGAACAGCGTGTGCACGACGGACTTGTCACGCAGCTGCGCGATGACGCGACGGCGCGCGTGCAGGTCGCCACGCTTCGCGAACGTGATGAGACGCTCGGCGACGGGACGGAGGCGCTTGGCCTTCGTCTCGGTGGTGGTGATGCGACCGTGCGTGAACAGGGCGTTGGCGAGGTTGCTCAGGAGCAGGCGCTCGTGGGCGGGGCCGCCACCGAGGCGGGGGCCCTTGGTGGGCTTCGGCATGTCAGTTCTCCAGTGGTGATGGTGGTGCGCGCTGCGTCAGCGGCGCGCGTGCGCGTCAGCGCGAGGTCAGTTGCTGGACTCGTCCTCGTCGTACCCGCTGTAGAAGTGGGCGCCGTCGAATCCGGGGACGGTGTCCTTGAGGGACAGGCCGAGCTCGGTGAGCTTGTCCTTGACCTCGTCCACCGACTTCTGACCGAAGTTGCGGATGTTCATGAGCTGCGTCTCCGACAGGGCGACGAGCTCGGACACCGTGTTGATGCCCTCCCGCTTCAGGCAGTTGTAGCTGCGCACCGACAGGTCGAGGTCCTCGATCGGGGTCTGCAGCTCGTTCGAGAGCACGGCGTCGACCGGCGCGGGGCCGATCTCGATGCCCTCGGCCGCGGTGTTCAGCTCGCGGGCGAGACCGAACAGCTCGACCAGCGTGCGACCGGCCGACGCGATGGCGTCGCGCGGCGTGATCGCGGGCTTCGACTCGACGTCGACCACCAGGCGGTCGAAGTCCGTGCGCTCACCGGCACGCGTCGCCTCGACGCGGTAGGTGACCTTGAGGACCGGCGAGTAGATCGAGTCGATCGGGATCTGACCGGCCTCGCTGAACTCCGAGCGGTTCTGGGTCGCCGAGACGTAGCCGCGGCCACGCTCGATCGTCAGCTCGAGCTCGAAGCGCGCGGTGTCGTTCAGGGTCGCGATGACGAGGTCCGGGTTGTGGATCTCGACGCCGGCCGGAGCGGAGATGTCCGCTGCGGTGACCTGACCGGCACCCTGCTTGCGCAGGTACGCGGTGATCGGCTCGTCGTGCTCGCTGGAGACGACGAGGCTCTTGATGTTGAGGATGATCTCGGTGACGTCTTCCTTGACACCGGGGACGGTGCTGAACTCGTGGAGGACGCCGTCGATGCGGATGCTGGTGACAGCCGCGCCGGGGATCGAGGAGAGGAGCGTGCGGCGCAGCGAGTTGCCGAGGGTGTAACCGAAGCCCGGCTCGAGCGGCTCGATGACGAAGCGCGAGCGGAACTCGGAGATCGACTCCTCGGTCAGGGTGGGGCGCTGTGCAATGAGCACTGTGGGATTCCTTTCGGCGGAGTGTCCGCTATATGACACTCGGCGGTACGACGGGGCCGACCGGGCCCCGACGGGTCTGTTGAGTTGTGATCACGCGCACCGACCGGCCACGGGGAACGGCGGTGTGCGATCGAACGACCAGGAATGGCCGCGGGCCCCGCCCGCCCCGGACCGGGATGACCCGGTCAGGGGACGAGCAGGGCGCGGCCGGTTGCTCCTCGCGTCAGACGCGGCGGCGCTTCGGCGGGCGGCAGCCGTTGTGCGCCTGCGGGGTGACGTCGTTGATCGAGCCGACCTCGAGGCCAGCGGCCTGGAGGGAGCGGATCGCGGTCTCGCGACCCGAGCCCGGGCCCTTGACGAAGACGTCGACCTTCTTGACACCGTGCTCCTGCGCCTGACGGGCGGCGGACTCGGCGGCGAGCTGCGCCGCGAACGGCGTCGACTTGCGCGAACCCTTGAAGCCCACGGCACCCGAGGACGCCCAGCTGAGGACGGCGCCCGACGGGTCGGTGATGCTGACGATGGTGTTGTTGAACGTGCTCTTGATGTGGGCCTGGCCCACGGCGACGTTCTTCTTCTCCTTGCGGCGCGGCTTGCGCGCGGCAGTCTTGGGGGTAGCCATGATGATCTCCTATCGGGCCTTCTTCTTGCCTGCCACGGTGCGCTTCGGTCCCTTGCGGGTACGCGCGTTGGTCTTGGTGCGCTGACCACGCACCGGGAGACCACGACGGTGGCGGAGACCCTCGTAGCTACCGATCTCGACCTTGCGGCGGATGTCGGCGGCGACCTCACGGCGGAGGTCACCCTCCACCTTGAAGTTGCCCTCGATGAAGTCACGGAGGGCGACGAGCTGGTCGTCGGTCAGGTCCTTGACGCGGATGTCACCGGAGATACCGGTCTCGGCGAGTGCCTGGACCGCGCGGGTCCGGCCGACGCCGTAGATGTACGTGAGTGCGATCTCCACGCGCTTCTCGCGCGGGATGTCGACGCCTGCTAGACGTGCCATGTGCTGGCTGCTCCTGTTGTCGATGGAGGTGTGGCGCAGTACCGGTGCCCGGGCCTCCGCCCCGAGGTGTCCCCCCGCCGTCGACCTGGGTCACGACGGGGTTCTGGTACTGCGTGTTCGGTGTTGAGTTGTGGGTCCTGCTGGGAGCTCAGCCCTGGCGCTGCTTGTGACGCGGGTTGCTCTTGCAGATCACCATGACGCGGCCCTTGCGGCGGATGACACGGCAGTGCTCGCAGATGGGCTTGACGCTGGGGTTGACCTTCATGGTTGTTTCCTCGTGCTCGCTGGCTTCGTGCTCGGCGGGTTCGCCGGGCCGTTCCTTTCCAGCTCGCGGATCACTTGTAGCGGTAGACGATCCGGCCGCGGGTCAGGTCGTACGGGCTCAGCTCCACGATCACGCGGTCCTCGGGGAGGATGCGGATGTAGTGCTGGCGCATCTTCCCGGAGATGTGCGCGAGGACCTTGTGTCCGTTGGTCAGCTCAACGCGGAACATCGCGTTGGGCAGAGCTTCGAGCACCGAGCCTTCGATCTCGATGACGCCGTCTTTCTTGGCCATAGCCTCACTGTCGCTTGATTGGATTACCGGTGTGATCCCCGAGCCGGTCTGCGGGTCGGGCGCCACGCCAGAAGGCATGGCACACCAAGGGTTGATCCTAGGCGACAGCGGGCCGATTGCCAAGTGCGGGCCGGTCCGACCCCTCGTCTGGGGCTTCCGCAAGGGTTCCTGAGCGTTCCACAGTGGGTTGTCGGGCTGCTCCGGGCCGCGGAGCAGCGGTGCGCCCGTAGCCTGGCCGACGCACCGACCGGGTCCCGGTCGGCGACCGGACCCCCGATCGGAGACCCCGTGCCGCACGATCCCCGCCGCCCCATCGCCCGACACGGCCGACTCCCCCGCCGTCGGGCGTGGACCACGGCCGCCACGGTGGTCGCCGCCGCGCTCGCGGTCGTCCTCGTCAGCGGCACCAGCGTCGCCGGCATCGCGGCGGTCCAGCTCGCGACCGCGCCGCACACCGTGCAGCTGAGCACCGACGACCAGAACACCGCGAAGGTCGCCGACATCACGGCGATCAAGGGCGGAGCGAACATCCTCCTCGTCGGCAGCGACACCCGCATCGGCCAGTTCGACTCGGACGAGAACGTCGAGGGCGCGCGCAACGACGTCACGATCCTCGTGCACGTCTCCCAGGACCACCAGCAGCTCACGGCGGTCAGCTTCCCGCGCGACCTCAAGGTCCCGATCCCGGCGTGCACCAACCCCCAGACCGGCACCACCTACCCGGCCGCGAGCAAGGAGCTGCTCAACGAGGCGCTCGGGCACGGCGGCCTGTCGTGCGTCGTCGACACCGTCGAGAACCTCACCGGCCTGACCGTCCCGTACGCCGGCCTCATCACCTTCGACGGCGTCATCGAGATGTCGAACGCCCTCGGCGGCGTCGACGTCTGCGTCGCGAAGCCGATCCACGACTCGTACACCGGGCTGCAGCTCACCGCGGGCGACCACACGCTCGAGGGGCAGGACGCCCTCGCCTTCCTCCGCAGCCGCCACGGCGTCGGCGACGGCAGCGACCTCGCCCGGATCAGCTCGCAGCAGGTCTTCCTGTCCGCCCTGCTCCGCAAGGTCGCCTCGGACGGCACCCTGTCGAACCCCGTGACGCTCTACAAGCTCGCGGGTGCCGCACTGTCGAACATGACCCTGTCCGACGGCCTCGCCCAGACCCGCACACTCGTCGGCCTCGCCTCGACGCTGCGCGGCATGAGCACGTCCAACATGCTCTTCGTGCAGTACCCCGTGGTCGACGACCCGACGGACACGTCGCACGTGCTCGTCGCGCAGGAGCCCGCGCACGCCCTCAACGTCGCGCTGCAGCAGGACGTGAAGACCTCGCTGACCGACTCGAGCACGGGCCGGGCGTCGACGCTGTCACCGGACGCGCAGGCCTCCGCGCCCGCGCAGGCACCGGCCTCCGGGACGGGTGGCGGGACCGGCACCGGGACGGGCGGCGGCACGGACACGGGGGCCGGCACCTCGGGCACCGGGGACGCCACGGCCGGTTCGACCCCGAGTCCGAGCGCCACCCCGCTGCCGTCGAGCATCACCGGGCAGAGCGCCTCCGAGCAGACCTGCTCGCGCGGCAACTGACGCGGTAGCGGGGCTGCTGCGGGCTGCCGGCCATGGCCCGCTGACGCGGTCGCGGGGCTGCGGGCTGCGGGCCGGGGGCCCCGGAGCCGGGCGTGGGGTCGCAGTCACGGGCGTCCGGACCGCTGGCTCAGCCCTGCGGGTCGCTGTCGCGATCCGCGGGACCGCTGACCCGGGCGCGAGCGCGGGGCGGCCCACCCGGCGGGATGTCGGCGCGGAGCCCGCCGGACGGCCCGCCGTCGGACGGGAGCCGGACCGAGGGACCCGGCAGACCGACGGACGGGAACCGACACGACCGAACCGCCCCGCGCCTCCCGAGCTGCCATGCCTGCGGACGGGAACCGTCGCGGCCGAGCCGCGCGGTGCCTCCCGAACCGACCCACGGACGGGCTGGACCCGACACGGCGGAACCCACCCGCGCCTCCCGGCCCGAGCGACCGACGCTGCCTAGGCGATCGGGACGGGCGTCACGCCGAGCGCTGCGAGGCCTGAGGCGCCCCCGTCGGAGGCCGTCGTGACCCAGATGCCGTCCGCGTGCACGGCAACCGTGTGCTCCCAGTGCGCGGCGTCCGAGCCGTCGAGCGTCCGGATGGTCCAGTCGTCGTCGTCCGTCGAGCTGTCGATCGTGCCGGCGGTGACCATCGGCTCGATGGCGACCACGAGTCCGGGCCGGACCGCGGGCCCGGCACCGCGGACGCGGTAGTTGAAGACGGGCGGATCCTCGTGCATCGAACGGCCGATGCCGTGCCCGGTGAAGTCCTCGACGATGCCCCAGGCGCCGGTCTCGTCGATCGCGTCCTCGATCACCGCGCCGACCTCGTTGAGGTTGCGGGCGTGCGCGAGTGCCGCGACGCCGTGCCACAGCGCACGCTCCGTGGTGTCGCACAGCGTCTGCCGCGCCGCGGTCAGCGGTGCGTCCCCACCCGGGAGCACCGTCGTGAACGCACTGTCGCCGTTCCACCCGTCGACCTCCGCGCCGGCGTCGACCGACACGATGTCGCCGGGCTGCAGGACACGGTCACCGGGGATGCCGTGCACGACCTCGTCGTTGACCGAGACGCACAGCGTGTGGCGGTAGCCCGGCACGAGCTGGAAGTTCGGGATGCCGCCGCCGTCACGGATGGTGCGTTCTGCGACCGCGTCGAGCTCGCCGGTGGTGACACCGGGTCGGATCGCCTGCCGCACCGCCGTGAGGGCTGCCTCGGTCAGCAGCCCGGGACGGACCATCGCCCGGAGTTCCTCGGGGCTCTTGTAGATCGACGGCTTGCGACGTCGCACGAGCGGGCTCAGACGCCGGCGGTGAGGCCGCGCGAGACCAGGGCCGCCTGGATGCGGTCGCCGACCTCGTCGATGGTGCCGAGGCCGTCGACCTCGACCACGAGTCCACGCTCGGCGTAGGACGCGACGATCGGTGCGGTCTCCTGCGTGTAGACCTCCTGGCGACGACGGATGGTCTCCTCGTTGTCGTCGCTCCGACCCTGCTTGGCGGCACGGTCGAGCAGACGGCTGACGAGCGCGTCCTGGTCGGCCACGAGCTGCACCACGGCGTCGATCCCGGCGCCCTGCTCGGCGAGCAGTGCGTCGAGGTAGGCCACCTGGCCGACGGTGCGGGGGTACCCGTCGAGCAGGAACCCGTCGACCGCGTCGGCCTCGGCGAGACGGGACTTCACGAGCTCGTTCGTCAGTTCGTCGGGCACGTAGTCCCCGGCGTCCATGATCGCCTTCGCCTGGACCCCGAGCGGGGTGCCCTCGGACACGTTCTTGCGGAAGATGTCACCGGTCGAGATCGCGGGGACCCCGAACGACTCGGCGATGCGGCCCGCCTGGGTGCCCTTCCCGGCTCCGGGAGGTCCGACGATGATGAGACGTGCGCTCAACGGAGAAGCCCTTCGTAGTGACGTTGCTGCAGCTGCGAGTCGATCTGCTTCACGGTCTCGAGACCGACACCCACGATGATGAGGATGCTCGCGCCACCGAACGGGAAGTTCTGGTTCGCGCCGAACAGCGCCAGTGCTGCCAGCGGGATGAGCGCGATGAGACCGAGGTAGAGCGCACCGGGCAGCGTCACCCGGGTCAGGACGTAGTCGAGGTACTCCGCCGTCGGACGGCCGGCCCGGATGCCCGGGATGAAGCCGCCGTACTTCTTCATGTTGTCGGCGACCTCTTCGGGGTTGAAGGTGATCGCGACGTAGAAGTACGTGAAGCCGACGATGAGCAGGAAGTACAGGACCATGTAGAACCAGTTGTCACCCGAGGTCAGGTTCGCCTGGATCCAGGTCACCCACGCGGCCGGCGCGGAGCCGTCCGAGGGCTGGTTGAACTGCGCGACCAGGGCCGGCAGGTACAGCAGCGACGAGGCGAAGATGACGGGCACGACGCCGGCCATGTTCACCTTGATCGGGATGTAGGTGTTGTTGCCCCCGTAGGTGCGACGGCCGACCATGCGCTTGGCGTACTGCACGGGGATCCGCCGCTGCGACTGCTCGACGAACACCACGGCCATCATGATGACCAGGCCGACCAGGATGACGAACAGGAAGAGCTCGAACGACTGCGACTGCTCGATCGCCCAGAGCGCGGACGGGAACTGCGCTGCGATGGACGTGAAGATGAGCAGGGACATTCCGTTGCCGATGCCGCGCTCGGTGACGAGCTCGCCCATCCACATGATGAGGCCGGTGCCGGCGGTCAGCGTGACGACCATGAGCATGATCGCGTACCAGCTGTCGTTCGAGATGATCGACGAGCAGGAAGCCGAGGCGTTGGTGCCGAACAGGGCGCCGGAGCGGGCGACGGTGATCAGGGTGGTGGACTGCAGCACGCCCAGCGCGATGGTGAGGTAGCGCGTGTACTGCGTCAGCTTCGCCTGACCGGACTGTCCCTCCTTGTAGAGGGCGTCGAAGTGCGGGATGACCACGCGCAGGAGCTGCACGATGATCGACGACGTGATGTACGGCATGATGCCGAGCGCGAAGACCGAGAGCTTCAGCAGCGCGCCGCCGGAGAAGAGGTTGATCAGGTCGTAGAGGCCGCCGGAGGACGACGCGCTGGCGAGACAGCTCTGCACGGCGGCGTAGTCGACGAACGGTGCGGGGATGTACGACCCCAGACGGAACAGCGCGATGATCGCGAGGGTGAAGCCGATCTTCTTGCGAAGATCGGGGGTGCGCATGATGCGCGCGACCGCTCTGAACACGAGGACTCCGAACTGCTGGGACCGGCGACCTGGTCGAGGTCGGCACGGTGTCGATCGGCAGGGCCGACCCGGCCGACGGACGGCCACTGTCAAGGAAACCGTAACGGCGGCCCGTGCGCAAACGCACGGGCCGCCGACGGGGATTACTGGGAGACGGAGCCGCCAGCAGCTGCGATCTTCTCGGCGGCGGACGCCGAGACCTTGTCGACCGCGACCGTGAGCTTCACGCTGATGTCACCCTGACCGAGAACCTTGACCTTCTCGTTCTTGCGGACGGCGCCCTTGGCCACCAGGTCCGCGACGGTGACGTCGCCACCGTTCGGGTAGAGCTCCGCGAGCTTGTCCAGGTTCACGACCTGGTACTCGACGCGGAACGGGTTCTTGAACCCGCGGAGCTTCGGGGTGCGCATGTGCAGCGGCATCTGCCCACCCTCGAAGCCGACCTTGACCTGGTAACGAGCCTTCTGGCCCTTGGTACCACGGCCGGCGGTCTTGCCCTTCGAGCCCTCACCGCGACCCACGCGGGTGCGGTCCTTCTTGGCGCCCGCGGCGGGGCGGAGGTGGTGCAGCTTCAGCACCTGCACGCGCTCGTTCTTCTCGTCGCTCATGCGTCGACCTCCTCGACCTTCACGAGGTGCGCGACCGTCGCGACGTACCCGCGGTTCTGGGCGTTGTCCTCACGCAGGACCGTACGGCCGATGCGCTTGAGACCCAGGCTGCGGAGCGTGTCGCGCTGGTACTGCTTCTCGCTGATAACGGACTTCGTCTGCGTGATCTTCAGCATCGCCATCACGCACCTGCCTTCTCGGTCGCGGCACGCAGGGCTGCGGCCTCGGCGCGGAGCAGGCGGGCCGGGACGACCCGGTCGACGTCGAGGCCACGACGGCTGGCGACGGCGCGGGGCTCCTCGAGCTGCTGCAGCGCCTCGACGGTCGCGTGCACGATGTTGATGGTGTTCGACGAGCCGAGCGACTTGCTCAGGACGTCGTGGATGCCGGCGCACTCGAGCACGGCGCGGACCGGACCACCGGCGATGACACCGGTACCGGCAGCAGCCGGACGCAGCAGGACGACACCGGCAGCGGCCTCACCCTGGACGGGGTGCGGGATCGTGTTGCCGACGCGCGGGACGCGGAAGAAGTTCTTCTTCGCCTCCTCGACGCCCTTGGAGATCGCGGTGGGGACTTCCTTCGCCTTGCCGTAACCGACACCGACGAGGCCGTTGCCGTCACCGACGACGACGAGCGCCGTGAAGCTGAAGCGACGACCACCCTTGACGACCTTCGAGACGCGGTTGATGGTCACCACGCGCTCGAGGAACTGGCTGTCGCCACCGCGGTTGTTGCGGTCGCGACCCTGCTGACGGTCACGGCCACCGCCACGACGGCCGCGCTGGTCGGCGTTGTCGCGGTTGTTGGACGCGGAGCCCGCAGCGGTCTCGACGGGGCGCTCGGCGACCGCAGGAGCGTCCGCCTCCTTGCCGGTCGTCGCCTTCGCAGCGGTCTCGGTCGCAGCAGCGGTGTCGGTCTCGACAGCGGTCTCGGTCTCGACAGCGGCCTCGGCCGGCGTCTCGGTCTCGGCCGCTTCGTTGTTGTTCGCGATGTCGCTCACAGGTTCAGCCCTCCTTCACGGGCACCATCGGCGATCGCGGCGACGCGACCGGCGTACTTGCTACCACCGCGGTCGAAGACCACGGCCTCGACGCCGGCAGCCTTCGCACGCTCGGCGAGGAGCTCGCCGACGCGACGGGCCTTGGCCGTCTTGTCGCCGTCGAACGACCGGAGGTCGGCCTCCATCGTCGACGCGCTGGCCAGGGTGTGACCCTGGGCGTCGTCGATGACCTGGACGAACACGTGGCGCGACGACCGGAAGACAGCGAGGCGCGGACGCGACTCGGTGCCGGTGATCTTCTTGCGGAGACGGTTGTGACGGCGCGCCTTGGCGGCCGACTTGCTCTTTCCTCGGATACCGAGAGCCATGATCACTTACCTGACTTTCCGGCCTTGCGGCGCACGATCTCGCCGGCGTAGCGGACACCCTTGCCCTTGTAGGGCTCGGGCTTGCGCAGCTTGCGGATGTTGGCAGCCACCTCGCCGACGGCCTGCTTGTCGATGCCCGAGACGGTGAGCTTGTTGTTGCCCTCGACGGCGAAGCTGATGCCCGCCGGCGGCTCGACCGTGATCGGGTGGGAGTAGCCGAGCGCGAACTCGACGTTGCTGCCCTTGGCCTGCACGCGGTAACCGGTGCCGACGACCTCGAGGCCCTTGGAGTAGCCCTGGGTCACGCCGACGATGTTGTTCGCGATCAGGGTGCGGGTGAGGCCGTGCAGGGCACGGGACTCACGCTCGTCGTCCGGGCGGGTGACGAGGACCTGGTTCTCCTCGACCTTGGCCTGGATGGGCTCGGCGACGACGAGCGCGAGCTCGCCCTTCGGGCCCTTGACCGCCACGGTCTGACCGTCAACGGAGACGGAGACCCCGGCGGGGATGTCGATGGGAAGACGTCCGATACGAGACATTGTCGATCACCACACGTAGGCGAGGACTTCCCCACCCACGCCCTTCTGCTCGGCTTCACGGTCGGTGAGCAGTCCCGAGGAGGTCGAGAGGATCGCCACGCCGAGGCCACCGAGGACCTGGGGGAGCTCCGTCGACTTCGCGTAGACCCGGAGACCGGGCTTCGAGACGCGCTTGATGCCGGCGATCGAACGCTCGCGCTCGGGGCCGTACTTCAGGTCGATCGTGAGGGTCTGCCCGACGCGGGCGTCCTCGATCTTCCACTCGCTGATGTAACCCTCGCGCTTGAGGATCTCGGCGATGTTCTTCTTCAGCTTGGAGCTGGGAAGCGAGACGGCGTCGTGGTGCGCCGAGTTCGCGTTCCGCAATCTGGTCAGCATGTCTGCGACCGGATCGGTCATCGTCATGATGGTCGTCCATTCTTCGCCTGGTTTCGACACCCGTTCCACGAATGCCGACCTGAGCGATCGGGGTGATCCCGGAGCGGTTCCCCGGGATCGGTGTGTTCAAGGGTGCGGGCCGGAGGACGTGAATCCTCCGGCCCGCACCGCCCGAAGTAGCTTAGACCGTCTGGTCGGCCGAACGGAACGGGAACCCGAGCTGGCGGAGCAGCGCGCGTCCCTCGTCGTCCGTCTTCGCGGTGGTCACGACGGTGATGTCGAAGCCACGCACGCGGTCGATGCGGTCCTGGTCGATCTCGTGGAACATCGACTGCTCCGTGAGACCGAACGTGTAGTTGCCGTTGCCGTCGAACTGCTTGTCGCTGAGACCGCGGAAGTCGCGGATGCGGGGCAGTGCGAGGGTGACGAGCCGGTCGACGAACTCCCACGCGCGATCACCGCGGAGGGTGACGTGCGCGCCGATGGCCTGACCCTCGCGCAGCTTGAACTGCGCGATGGACTTGCGGGCCTTCGTCACGATCGGCTTCTGACCCGTGATCGCCGTGAGGTCCTTGACGGCCCCGTCGATGATCTTCGAGTCGCGAGCGGCCTCGCCGACGCCGGTGTTCACGACGACCTTGACCAGGCCAGGGACCTGCATGACGTTCGCGTACCCGAACTGCTCGGTGAGGGCAGCCTTGATCTCGTTCTTGTACTTCTGCTTGAGGCGCGGTTCGACCTTGGTCGCCGGCGCTGCAGTCGTGTCGGTCATCAGAGCTTCTCACCCGACTTCTTGGCGTAGCGGACGCGGACGGTCTTCTTGACGCCGTCCTTCTCCACCTCTTCGATGCGGAAACCGACGCGGGTCGGCTTCTTGGTCTTCGGGTCGACGATCGCGACGTTCGAGACGTGGATCGGAGCCTCGTGCTGCTCGATGCCACCGGTCTTCGAACCGCGCTGCGTCTGGCCGACGCGGACGTGCTTCGTGACGAAGTTCACGCCCTCGACGACGACCCGGTTCTTGTCCTTGAGGACCTCGAGGACCTTGCCCTGCTTGCCCCGGTCACCGCCGCGCTCCTGCTTGGCGCCCGTGATGACCTGGACGAGGTCGCCCTTCTTGATGTTCGCCATGGCTTACAGCACCTCCGGCGCGAGCGAGATGATCTTCATGAACTTCTTGTCCCGGAGCTCGCGACCGACCGGACCGAAGATGCGCGTTCCGCGCGGGTCGCCGTCGGCCTTGAGGATCACTGCCGCGTTCTCGTCGAACTTGATGTAGGAGCCGTCCTGACGACGGGTCTCCTTCTTGGTGCGAACGATGACCGCCTTGACGACGTCACCCTTCTTCACGTTGCCGCCGGGGATGGCGTCCTTCACCGTGGCGACGATGACGTCACCGAGGCCGGCGTAGCGACGACCCGAGCCACCGAGCACGCGGATGGTCAAGATCTCCTTGGCACCCGTGTTGTCGGCGACCTTCAGGCGGGATTCCTGCTGAATCACTGCTGTCTCCTATTCCGAAGCAGGCCGGGGCCTACTTGGCCTTCTCGAGGATCTCGACCAGGCGCCAGCGCTTCGAGGCGCTGAGGGGACGGGTCTCGCTGATCACGACGAGGTCGCCGACACCGGCGGTGCCGAGCTCGTCGTGGGCCTTCACCTTGGACGTGCGGCGGATGATCTTGCCGTAGAGCGCGTGCTTCACGCGGTCCTCGACCTCGACCACGATGGTCTTGTCCATCTTGTCGCTCGTCACGTAGCCGCGACGCGTCTTGCGGTAGCCGCGGGTGGAGGCGGCGGAGTTGAGCTCTTCGTTCGCCATCAGTTCTCCTCGGCGGTAGCGGCCTCGGTCGACTCGGCGGGCTTGTCAGCCTTCTTCGTCGTCTTCTTGGCCTTGGTGGCGGTCTCGACGGGCGCGGGAGTGGCACGGATGCCGAGCTCGCGCTCGCGGAGGACGGTGTAGATGCGTGCGATGTCGCGCTTGACGGCACGGAGACGACCGTGGCTCTCCAGCTGGCCGGTGGCCGACTGGAAGCGGAGGTTGAAGAGTTCCTCCTTGGCCTTCTTCAGCTCGTCAGCGAGACGCTCGTTCTCGAACGTGTCGAGCTCCGTCGGACGGAGCTCCTTGGAACCGATCGCCATTATGCGTCGCCCTCCTCGCGCTTGATGATGCGTGCCTTGAGGGGCAGCTTGTGGATTGCACGGGTCAGCGCCTCACGGGCGATGTCCTCGCTGACGCCGGAGAGCTCGAAGAGCACACGACCCGGCTTGACGTTGGCGACCCACCACTCGGGCGAGCCCTTACCGGAACCCATGCGGGTCTCAGCCGGCTTCTTGGTGAGCGGGCGGTCCGGGTAGATGTTGATCCAGACCTTGCCGCCACGCTTGATGTGACGCGTCATGGCGATACGAGCGGACTCGATCTGACGGTTGGTCACGTAGGCGGGGGTCAGCGCCTGGATGCCGTAGTCACCGAACGACACCTTGGTGCCACCGGTCGCCTGGCCCGAGCGCTTCGGGTGGTGCTGCTTGCGGTGCTTGACTCGACGGGGGATAAGCATGGTTACGCCTCAACTCCTGCGCCGGCCGGCGCGTCCTGCGGGGCCTGCTGCTGGCGGCCGCCGCGGTCGCCGCCACGGCGGTCCCCACGGTCGCTGCGCTCGCCACGCGGGCCGCCACGACGCTCGGGGCGCGACGAACGCTGGTTCGCCTGCTCGCGAGCGAGCTCCTTGTTCGTGATGTCGCCCTTGTAGATCCAGACCTTCACGCCGATGCGGCCGAACGTGGTCCGGGCCTCGTAGAAGCCGTAGTCGATGTTCGCGCGGAGCGTGTGCAGGGGCACACGGCCCTCGCGGTAGAACTCCGAGCGCGACATCTCGGCGCCGCCGAGACGACCGGACACCTGGATGCGGACACCCTTGGCACCGGCGCGCTGTGCACCCTGCAGGCCCTTGCGCATGGCGCGACGGAACGCGACACGAGCGGAGAGCTGCTCGGCGATGCCCTGCGCGACGAGCTGGGCCTCGGTCTCGGGGTTCTTCACCTCGAGGATGTTGAGCTGGATCTGCTTCTTGGTGAGCTTCTCGAGCTCGCCACGGACGCGCTCCGCCTCGGCGCCACGGCGACCGATGACGATGCCCGGACGCGCGGTGTGGATGTCCACGCGGACGCGGTCACGGGTGCGCTCGAGCTCGATGCGGGCAACGCCTGCGCGGTCGAGGGTCTTCTTCAGGTACTCGCGCACCTTGATGTCCTCGGCCACGTAGTCGGCGTAGCGCTGGCCGGCCTTCGTGCTGTCGGTGAACCAGTGCGAGACGTGGTCCGTCGTGATCCCGAGACGGAAGCCGTACGGGTTGACCTTCTGGCCCATTAGTTGCTCGCCTTCTTGCTCGTCGCGGCAGCCTCGACCTCGTCCGGCGTCGCGAGGACGACCGTGATGTGGCTGGTGCGCTTGTTGATGCGGAAGGCGCGGCCCTGGGCGCGCGGCTGGAACCGCTTCAGGGTCGTGCCCTCGTCGACGAAGACGCGGCTCACGTAGAGGTCGCGCTCGTCGAGGAAGCTGTTCGTCGAGTCAGCCTTGACCCGTGCGTTGGCGATCGCCGAGGCGACCAGCTTGTACACGGGCTCCGAAGCGCCCTGGGGGGCGAACTTCAGGATGGCGAGCGCCTCGTGGGCCTGCTTGCCGCGGATCAGCTCGATGACGCGACGGGCCTTCTGAGGCGTGACGCGGATGTGTCGCACACGTGCGATCGACTCCACCATTTCGTTCCTCCTCTGCGTCGCCGCCTCAGCGGCGACGGCCCTTCTTGTCGTCCTTCACGTGACCACGGAAGGTGCGGGTCGGCGCGAACTCGCCGAGCTTGTGACCGACCATCGACTCGGTGACGAACACCGGGATGTGCTTCCGACCGTCGTGCACGGCGATCGTGTGACCGAGCATGTTCGGCACGATCATCGAGCGACGCGACCAGGTGCGGATCACGTTCTTGGTGTTGGCCTCGTTCTGCGTGACGACCTTGCGGAGCAGGTGCTCGTCGACGAAGGGGCCCTTCTTCAGACTGCGTGGCATCTTCTGAACTCCTACTTGCGCTTCTTGCCGGCGTTACGGCGACGGACGATGAGCTTGTCGCTCGGCTTGTTCGACTTGCGCGTGCGACCCTCGGCCTGACCCCACGGGCTGACCGGGTGACGACCACCGGACGTCTTGCCCTCGCCACCACCGTGCGGGTGGTCGACCGGGTTCATCGCGACACCACGCACGGTCGGGCGGACGCCCTTCCAGCGCATGCGGCCGGCCTTGCCCCAGTTGATGTTCGACTGCTCGGCGTTGCCGACCTCGCCGATCGTTGCGCGGCAGCGGGCGTCGACGTTGCGGACCTCGCCCGACGGCAGACGGAGCTGCGCGTAGGGGCCGTCCTTGGCGACGAGACGCACCGAGGCGCCGGCCGAGCGGGCCATCTTCGCGCCGCCACCGGGGCGGAGCTCGATCGCGTGGATCACGGTACCGACCGGGATGTTGCGCAGCGGCAGGTTGTTGCCGGGCTTGATGTCCGCGCCCGGGCCCTGCTCGATGACGTCGCCCTGCTTGAGCTTGTTCGGCGCGATGATGTAGCGCTTCGTGCCGTCCACGTAGTGCAGGAGCGCGATGCGCGCCGTGCGGTTCGGGTCGTACTCGATGTGCGCGACCTTGGCGTCGACGCCGTCCTTGTCGTGACGACGGAAGTCGATCACGCGGTACTGGCGCTTGTGGCCACCACCGATGTGGCGGGTCGTGATGCGACCCGAGCTGTTGCGGCCACCGGTCTTCGGCAGCGGACGAAGCAGCGACTTCTCCGGCGTCGAACGGGTGATCTCGGCGAAGTCGGCGACCGACGATCCGCGACGACCCGGGGTGGTCGGCTTGTAGTTACGAATAGCCATGATTTATCCCTCTGGTCCTCAGCCGACAGCCGTGAAGATGTCGATCGAACCGGACTTGAGCGTCACGATGGCGCGCTTGGTGTCCTTGCGCTTGCCCATGCCGAACTTCGTGCGGCGGGTCTTGCCCGGACGGTTCAGGGTGTTGATGCTCGCGACCTTGACGTCGAAGATCTTCTCGATGGCGAGCTTGATCTCGGTCTTGTTCGACCGGGGGTCCACGATGAACGTGTACTTGCCCTGGTCGATCAGGCCGTAGCTCTTCTCCGAGACGACCGGCGAGATGATGATGTCGCGCGGGTCCTTGTTGAAGCCGCTCATGCGGAGATCTCCTTCGCGGTCTTCGACGCGATGAAGGCGTCGAGTGCGCTCTTGCTGAAGACGAGGGCGTCGGACTTGAGCACGTCGTAGGCGTTGAGCTGGCCGTACGAGAGCGCGTGGACACCCGGCAGGTTGCGGATCGACTTGAGCGTCAGCTCGTCGTCCGACTCGAGCACGACGAGCACGTTCTTGACGGGCGCGACCTTCTCGATGAGCGTGCGGGCGGTCTTGGTCGACGGCACGTCGGCCGAGACGAAGCCCTCAACCGCGGAGATGCGGCCACCGCGGGCGCGGTCCGAGAGCGAGCCGAGCAGAGCAGCGGCGATCATCTTCTTCGGGGTGCGCTGCGAGTAGTCGCGCGGGGTCGGTCCGTGGACGACGCCACCGCCGGTGTGCTCCGGTGCGCGGACCGAACCCTGACGGGCGCGGCCGGTGCCCTTCTGCTTGAACGGCTTGCGACCAGCACCGCGGACCTCGCCGCGGTTCTTGGTCTTGTGGGTGCCCTGACGCGCGGCGGCGAGCTGCGCGGTGACGACCTGGTGGATCAGCGGGACGTTGGTCTCGACGTCGAAGAGCTCAGCGGGCAGCTCGATGCTGCCGGCGACGGCCCCGGTCGCGTCGAGGACGTCGATCGTGGTTGCGGTCTCGGTGGCCATGATCACTTACCCTTCACGGCGGTGCGGACGAAGACGGAGCGGCCACGAGCACCGGGGACGGCGCCCTTGACGAGCAGCAGACCCTTCTCGGCGTCGACGGCGTGCACCGTGAGGTTGAGGACGGTCACGCGCTCGCCGCCCATGCGACCAGCCATGCGCATGCCCTTGAAGACACGCGACGGGGTCGACGAGGCGCCGATCGAACCGGGCTTGCGGTGGTTGCGGTGCGCACCGTGCGATGCGGAGACGCCGGCGAAGCCGTGGCGCTTCATGACACCGGCGAAGCCCTTGCCCTTGGAGGTGCCGACGACGTCGACCTTCTGGCCCGCCTCGAACGTGTCGACGGTGAGCTCCTGGCCGAGCGTGTACTCAGCGGAGTCGTTGGTGCGGATCTCCGTGAGGGTGCGACGCGGGGTCACGCCAGCGGCCTCGAAGTGGCCAGCGGCCGGCTTGTTGACCTTGCGCGGGTCGATGGCGCCGGCGGCGATCTGGATCGCCTCGTAGCCGTCGCGCTCGACGTTGCGGATCTGGGTGACCACGTTCGGGCCGACCTCGATCACGGTGACGGGGATGAACTTGTTGTTCTCGTCCCACACCTGGGTCATCCCGAGCTTCTTGCCGAGGAGGCCCTTGACGGTCTTGGTTGAGTTCGCCATTGGTCAGCCCCCTTACAGCTTGATCTCGATGTTGACGTCAGCCGGGAGGTCGAGTCGCATGAGCGAGTCGACGGCCTTCGGCGTCGGGTCGACGATGTCGATGACCCGCTTGTGCGTGCGCTTCTCGAAGTGCTCGCGCGAGTCCTTGTACTTGTGAGGGGAACGGATCACGGTGACCACGTTCTTCTCGGTGGGGAGCGGCACCGGGCCGACCACGGTCGCACCGGCACGGGTCACCGTGTCGACGATCTTCCGGGCCGACGTGTCGATGACCTCGTGGTCGTACGACTTGAGCCGGATGCGGATCTTCTGTCCCGCCATGTGTCTCTTTGTCCTCTCTGCGCCGCGCACCCTTCCGGGCCGCCTGACGCCGCCGCCACCGTGCATTCCTGCAGGGCTTGGCTGTTTTCCTGAACCAACCGGCCGCATCCCGGGGGATGACCGCTGTTCTCCTGTCAACCGCGCGGAGCGACCTTGGCCGTCCAGCGTGGGCATGTCGCGTCCCTCGCACTCCGGGCACAGCTGCGCCCGAGGTGGTGTTGGGGACTCGATCGTGTTCTGCTGCCTGCGGCCCAACCCAGCTCCGCTGAACGGAGGGGTTGTGCACTGCCAGAGCAGTGATCCTGCGGGCGCGAGCACCCGCGGAGTTCGGAACCGGACAAGTCTCTCACGGGTGTGGCATCCCTGCAACCCGGGCGTGTCGCTTTTTTCCGGAGGCCGACTCCCCCGGGAACACGGGGATCGGACGGGTACCCGGGCAGGGTGTCCGGTCGCCGCGGAGACCGCGCCGGACACCGTCGTGGAGGGCCCGGTAGTGAGGGGCGCGCGCGCGTCACACAGCTTCGCGACGGGTCCCCCGATGGTCGGCAGGCGCGTCAGCCCTGGGCAGAGCAGCCCGCCTCCGCCATCGGTCACCGACGGCCGGGAGGCGCGGCGCGACGCCGCCACGGACCTCGCCTTGCGCCTCGGTCGCCGACTGCCCGGAGGCGCGGCGCGGCTCCGCCGAGGTCCGCGCCTGCGCCTCGGTTCGCCGACGGGCCGGAGGCGCGGTGCGGCTCCGCGGAGGAGCCGCCTCCGGCACCCTCAGACGTCGAACGCACGAGGCCCGCCCGACATCGGTCGGGCGGGCCTCGTGACGGGCTCCGGGCAGTCCTACTCGGCGACCACCGGGGGCACGAACCACGGCGGGAAGACCGCGACGCGCGGCCCGGTGACGCGGTGCTCGGCCAGGAGCGTCTTCACCTGCTGGCGCACGCGGTCGTTCGGGACGCCGATCACGGCGACGGAGGACAGCGGCACGCGGGGCCCCGCGAGCAGCTCGAGGCCGTGCATCTCCGGGTCCGTGAAGTCGGTCCGGCGGATGAGGTTCGTCGCGGCCGCGGGGCCCACGGCGAACCGCACGTCCTCGGCCTCGGCGTCCTGGTCGGCCACGATGACCGAGGCACCGAACGCCGACATCGGGACGACGAGCACGACGTACTCGGTCGCGCGGGTGCGGCGAGCCGCGTCAGACCACCGCTCCCCCTCGGCACCGCGGCGCAGCTCGTCCCACCGCGTGGCGTCGGGCGACAGGCTGAAGGTCACGTGTGCTGACACCGGGGCGCCGTCGGGCGCGGTCGCCTCGGCTCGTGCGGCGCGCGTCGCAGCGGAGCTGACGTCGACGGCCGGCGAGGCCTGGTCAGCCGCGAGCACGGCGCCTTCCGCGACGATCGCCGCGAGGTTGTCGACGTGGGTGGCGTGGTGGGCACGCAGGGCGGCGAAGTCCCGGGGTTCGGGGAGTTCCGGTGCGGATGCGGACCGCAGGGATCCGCCGGCACCGCGGGTCGGCGCCGGGGTCGACCGGAGGTCGGTGGTGATGCGGGTCCGGCGCGGTGCCGGAGCCGTGGGGACCGCCGGCGTCTCGCGCTGGCGGGGGGAGCAGATGTCGCAGAGCTCGGTGGGGAAACCGTGGATGCACTCGTCGGTCACGACTGGTGAGGGTCCTTCCGTGCCCGTGTGGGGGTGGTCGGGCACGGTGACCAACCGTACGTCATCTCCGCGCCCGCGTCGTCACTGGCGGTAGAGCAGGGCGCGGACCTCGGACTCCGCGGCGTGCAAGCGCTGTGGGTCGATCGTCTCCCCGTGCTCGTAGGCGTCGAGGAGCCGCGGGTCGATGTAGCTCTGCCGGCACACCGTCGGGGTGTTCCCGAGCTCCTCGCTCGCGGCCTTGACGGCGTGGGACACGGCTTTCTTCCGCTTCGCCTGGGACGACTCCGGACCGGTCTTCGCCAGGTCGACGGCGGCGGCGACCGTGCCGTGCAGCGTCCGGAAGTCCTTCGCCGTGAACTCGTCGCCCGCCCGCTCCTTCACGTACTCGTTGATGTCCTCGGCGGCGAGCGGCTCCCACTCTGCCCCGCGGCGCTCGCGGAACGAGAGCAGGCGGGCGTTCGCGCCGCGACGCTTCATCCCCGCGATCACCTTCGCGAGGTCGGCGTCGTGGATCGTCGAGGACCACTCCTGGCCGCTCTTGCCCGGGAAGTCCAGCTCGATGTCGTCGCCGGAGACGTGGGCGTGCGCGCAGAGCAGCGTCGACAGTCCGCGACTGCCGTGCTCGGTCGCGTACCGCTCGGAACCCACACGGAGGGAGCCCTGGTCGAGCATGCGGAACGCGGCGGCGAGGGCGCGACGTCGGTCGGGTTCCGGGCGGCGCAGGTCCTGCGTGACCATGCGTCGCGCCGACGGCAGCGACTCCGCGAGGGCAAGTGCGCGGTCGTACTTGATCTTGTCCATCCGCTCGCGCCAGCCCGGGTGGTACATGTACTGCCGGCGCCCGGCGCCGTCGATACCCGTCGCGAGGATGTGGCCGTTCTCGTACGGCGAGATCCAGACCTCGTCCCACGCCGGCGGGATCACCAGCTCCTCGAGCCGCTGCCGCACGGCCGGGTCGGTCACCGTCGCGCCGTCGGGGTCGCGGAACGAGAAGCCGCGGCCACTCCGCACGCGGTGGTAGCCACGGCCGTTGGTCGTCGAGCGTCGGAGACGGGTCACCCGACTGATCCAACCCGACGGGCCCTGTGACGGGTCACGGCAGCGATCCGCCCACCCCCTGGCCTCGATCAACTAGCGGCCAGGGGGTGGGCCGACGGCGATGCCGACGGCACGACGGCACGACGGCAGGAACGACGAAGCGGGGCCGGACCCGAAGGCCCGACCCCGCTGACGCAGTGTCTTCCGGAGAACCGGGAGTTACTTGACGATCTCCTCGACCGTACCGGCGCCGACCGTACGACCACCCTCACGGATGGCGAAACGGAGGCCAGCCTCCATCGCGATCGGCTGGATCAGCTCGACCGACATGGCGACGGTGTCACCGGGCATGACCATCTCGGTGCCCTCGGGCAGCGTGATGACGCCGGTGACGTCCGTGGTGCGGAAGTAGAACTGCGGACGGTAGTTCGCGTAGAACGGGTTGTGACGCCCGCCCTCTTCCTTGGTCAGGATGTACGCGTTCGCCTTGAACTCGGTGTGCGGCGTGACCGAACCCGGCTTCACGACGACCTGGCCGCGCTCCACGTCCTCGCGCTTGAGGCCACGGATGAGCAGACCGGTGTTGTCACCAGCCTCGGCCTTGTCGAGCAGCTTGCGGAACATCTCGATGCCCGTGACCGTGGTCTTCTGCGTCGGGCGGATGCCGACGATCTCGACCTCGGAGTTCAGGTCGAGCGTGCCACGCTCGACACGGCCGGTGACGACCGTGCCACGACCGGTGATCGTGAAGACGTCCTCGATCGGCATGAGGAACGGCTGGTCGGTGGCGCGCACCGGGTCCGGGACGTTCTCGTCGACGGCGGACATGAGGTCCTGGACCGACTTGACCCACTTCTCGTCGCCCTCGAGCGCCTTGAGCGCCGAGACCTGCACGACGGGGGCGTCCTCGTCGAACTCCTGCGAGCCGAGGAGCTCACGGACCTCGAGCTCGACGAGCTCCAGGATCTCCTCGTCGTCGACCATGTCGGACTTGTTCAGCGCGACGACGATGTAGGGGACGCCGACCTGGCGGGCGAGCAGGACGTGCTCGCGCGTCTGGGGCATCGGGCCGTCGGTGGCGGCGACCACGAGGATCGCGCCGTCCATCTGGGCCGCACCGGTGATCATGTTCTTCACGTAGTCGGCGTGACCAGGAGCGTCGACGTGCGCGTAGTGGCGCTTCTCGGTCTGGTACTCGACGTGCGAGATGTTGATCGTGATGCCGCGGTCGCGCTCCTCGGGAGCGCTGTCGATCTGTGCGAAGTCGCGGGCCTCGTTGAGGTCCGGGTACTGGTCGTGCAGAACCTTGGTGATCGCCGCCGTGAGCGTGGTCTTGCCGTGGTCGACGTGACCGATGGTTCCGATGTTGACGTGCGGCTTGGTCCGCTCGAACTTGGCCTTGGCCACTGTGGGTCCTCCTCAGGACTCGGAGAGCATGCCCCCGGTCGCGAGACCGTTGGCGTGCAGGGTGTGTGTCATTACTGTACTTGGTGGCGAGGGGCCCGTCGCCGGGCACCCTCGCCTGTGGAGTGAACGCCGGAGCGTTACTCCCCGGTGTTCTTCGCGATGATCTCCTCGGCGACCTTGGCCGGGACCTGGCTGTAGGTCTCGAAGGTCATCGAGTAGACCGCACGACCAGAGGTCTTCGACCGGAGGTCACCGACGTAGCCGAACATCTCGGACAGCGGAACGCTCGCGCGGACCACCTTGACGCCCGAGGCGTCCTCCATCGAGGCGATCTGGCCACGACGGGAGTTGAGGTCACCGATGACGTCGCCCATGTACTCCTCCGGAGTACGCACCTCGACGGCCATGATCGGCTCGAGGATGGCGGGACCGGCCTTGCGGGCGGCCTCCTTGTAGGCGATGGAACCGGCGATCTTGAACGCCATCTCGGACGAGTCGACGTCGTGCGCCGCGCCGTCCTTGAGGATGGCCTTCACGCCGACGGTCGGGTACCCGGCCAGGATGCCGACCTGCATGGCGTCCTGGATACCGGCGTCGACCGAGGGGATGTACTCACGCGGGACGCGACCACCGGTGACGGCGTTCTCGAACTCGTAGACCTTCTCGGCCGTGACTTCCATCGGCTCGAGGGCGATCTGCACCTTCGCGAACTGGCCGGAACCACCGGTCTGCTTCTTGTGCGTGTAGTCGTAGCGCTCGACGACCTTGGTCAGGGTCTCGCGGTACGCGACCTGCGGCTTGCCGACGCTGGCCTCGACCTTGAACTCGCGCTTCATGCGGTCGACGAGGATGTCGAGGTGGAGCTCGCCCATGCCCTTGATCGTCGTCTGACCGGTCTCGGCGTTGAGCTCGACGCGGAACGTCGGGTCCTCTTCGGCGAGCTTCTGGATGGCCGTGGAGAGCTTCTCCTGGTCAGCCTTCGTGTTCGGCTCGATGGCGACCTCGATGACCGGCTCCGGGAACGTCATCGACTCGAGGACGACCTGGTTGGTCGGGTCGCACAGGGTGTCACCGGTGGTGGTGTCCTTGAGGCCGATGACCGCGTAGATGTGGCCAGCGGTCACGTTGTCGACCGGGTTCTCCTTGTTGGAGTGCATCTGGAAGATCTTGCCGATGCGCTCCTTCTTGCCCTTGGTCGAGTTGATGACCTGGGCACCGGACTCGATCGAGCCGGAGTACACGCGGACGTACGTGAGACGACCGAAGAAGGGGTGCACCGCGACCTTGAACGCCAGGGCCGAGAACGGCTCCGTCGCCTCGGGCTTGCGGATGATCTCCTTCTCCTCGTCCTTGACGTCGTGGCCGATCATCGGCGGCACGTCGAGCGGGGACGGGAGGTAGTCGATGACCGCGTCGAGCATCGGCTGCACGCCACGGTTCTTGAACGCCGAGCCGCAGAGGACGGGGTAGACCTCGGACGCGATGGTCAGCTTGCGGATCGCAGCCTTGATCTCGTCCTTGGTGAGCTCCTCGCCACCGAAGTACTTCTCGAGCAGTGCGTCGTCGGTCTCGGCGACGCGCTCGATGAGCTTCGCGCGGTACTCCTCGGCACGGGCCTGGAGGTCCGCGGGGATCTCCTGGACCTCGTACTGGGCGCCCATGGTGACGTCACCCTTGGCATCGCCCGGCCAGACCTTGGCGTGCATCTCGATGAGGTCGATGACACCGACGAAGTCGTTCTCGGCACCGATCGGGAGCTGGAGCACGAGCGGCTCCGCTCCGAGGCGGTTGATGATGGTGTCGACGGTGAAGTAGAAGTCCGCGCCGAGCTTGTCCATCTTGTTGACGAAGCAGATGCGGGGGACGTCGTACTTGTCGGCCTGACGCCACACGGTCTCGGACTGGGGCTCGACGCCCTCCTTGCCGTCGAAGACGGCGACGGCACCGTCGAGGACGCGGAGCGAGCGCTCCACCTCGACCGTGAAGTCCACGTGACCGGGGGTGTCGATGATGTTGATCTGGTTGTTGTCCCAGAAGCAGGTCGTCGCGGCCGACGTGATCGTGATGCCGCGCTCCTGCTCCTGCGCCATCCAGTCCATCGTCGCGGCGCCGTCGTGGACCTCACCGATCTTGTGCGTGATGCCCGTGTAGAACAGGATGCGCTCGGTCGTCGTGGTCTTGCCGGCATCGATGTGCGCCATGATGCCGATGTTGCGGACCTTGTTCAGGTCGGTGAGCACGTCCTGTGCCACAGGTTCCTCCGGAAGAGTTGTAGGAGAGGTTGGCGGTCGGGTGGGCGTCGGCGGTTCATGACCACCGACACCCACCCGCAGCCGGGACTACCAGCGGTAGTGGGCGAAGGCCTTGTTCGACTCGGCCATCTTGTGCGTGTCCTCGCGGCGCTTGACCGCGGCACCGAGACCGTTCGACGCGTCGAGGATCTCGTTCATGAGACGCTCGGTCATCGTCTTCTCGCGACGTGCCTTGGCGTACGAGGTCAGCCAGCGGAGCGCGAGGGTGTTCGCGCGGTGCGGCTTGACCTCGACCGGGACCTGGTAGGTCGAGCCACCGACGCGGCGGCTGCGGACCTCGAGGGTCGGACGGACGTTGTCGAGCGCCTTCTTGAGCGTCGCGACGGCATCCTGCTGGTTCTTGGCGGTGACACCCTCGAGCGCGTCGTAGACGATGCGCTCGGCGAGGCCCTTCTTGCCGTCCAGGAGGATCTTGTTCACGAGCTGCGAGACGATCGGCGCGCCGTACACCGGGTCGGCGACGACGGGACGCTTCGGGGCGGGACCCTTGCGAGGCATCTAGCTCAACCCTTCTTCGCGCCGTAGCGGCTGCGAGCCTGCTTACGGTTCTTGACTGCCTGGGTGTCCAGGGCGCCACGGATGATCTTGTAGCGCACGCCGGGGAGGTCCTTCACACGACCGCCACGGACGAGCACCATCGAGTGCTCCTGCAGGTTGTGGCCCTCACCGGGGATGTAGGCCGTCACCTCGGTGCCGTTCGAGAGCTTGACACGAGCGACCTTGCGCAGGGCCGAGTTCGGCTTCTTGGGGGTGGTGGTGTAGACGCGGGTGCAGACACCACGCTGCTGGGGGTTCGCCTTCAGTGCCGGCGCCTTGGTCTTGACGACCTTCGGCGTGCGACCCTTGCGAACGAGCTGCTGGATGGTAGGCAACTGTTCTCCTGGTTCTTCGCTCGTGCTCTGGCCGGCGCGTTCCGCCGGCTTCCTCATCACACGCCGATCGCCGCCTGACGGCGGAGGTGGCGAGGGATGGATGATCCCGTCCGGCTCGTGGCGTCAGCCACCGCAGGACCGGGATTTCGGGCGCGCCCGAGGGCGCACACCCAGATGAGACTACCCGCGTGACAGGGTGAGATCAAGCCGGGCGTGTCGCGGTGGGGAGGATGCGCGACGGGGTCGGGGCACGCCTCCCGGCCGCATCCGGACCGCCTGCCGGACGCGAGCTGGACCCACGACCGGACGCGAGGCGGACCCACGACCGGACGCGAGGCGGACCGACGACCCGACCCGCGCCGGACCGACGCCCGCACGCAGCCGGCCCAGTGGACGGACCGCGTCCGGGCTCAGGAACCGGAGTCGCGCGCGCCGTTGCCGACGGCCGACTCGAAGGTCGCACCCTCGTCGGTGAAGCCCGTGATGTAGCCGGTGGCGTTGACGTTCATCGGGCCGGCCGAGGCCGTTCCCGGGCCGTCCGGGCCCGTGAAGTCGGCGGTGTACTTCGCCCGCCCGTACGTGGTGGTGGTCACGAAGAAGCCGCGCGACAACCAGTCGCCCACCGACACCGCGGGGCGGGTCTCGAGCGTCCACTTCTTGTTCGTGTACGTGTACGACGGGTTCGACCCGTAGGCGTAGAAGCTGCACCCGGGCGGCTCGGCCTCGGTCGACGCGATGCAGCCGTCCACCCAGCGGTCGACGGCCTGCTGGGCCGCCTGCTTGCCCGCGTCGGTCAGCGTGACGCGCATGGACACCGGGATCGAGGCCGTGCTCCGGAAGCCCGAGACCACGGCCTCGGTCTTGTCCGCCGTGTACCACTTGCCCCCGTCGACGGCGACGGAGTACTTGCCCGGCAGCGCCTTGAGGCTGACCGCCCCGTCGGTGGAGGTGGTCACGCTCTTGCCGGCGATCTGCAGCCCCGTGTTCGCGGGACCGCGGACCGAGACGTCGACGCGGCCGAGCTGCGGGGCCTCCATCTTCCACACCGGGAAGACGCCGAGGTCGGTTCCCGTGCGGTCGAGCGTGAAGACGGTCGAGACGTCGCGACCGCCCTGTCGCAGGTACGCCCGCACCTGTGCGGTGTCGCCGGACGTGTCGGTCGCCGCGATCCGGTACCCCGTGATCTTCGAGGAGGCCTTCGCGTACGCGGCATCGGTCAGCAGCACGTCGTCCTTGCCGTGCTCGATGCCCGCCGTGTCGAGCGCGTCGTCGACGCGACCGGCGGTCAGGTCGTCGAGGAACGCGCGCACCGGACGGTCGGGGGAGTGCGAGGCCGACTGGACCGAGTAGGTCACGATGCCGGCGACGGCGAGCAGCACGACGGCGGTGCCACCGGCGATGATGCCGATCAGCGCCCCGCGCCGCAGCTTCCTGCGAGGCGGTCGCGGCGGTGCCACGACCCCCTGCGCCGCGGCTTCCTGCGTGCCCCGGATCGTCTCGACGTGCGGTACGGCTGCCCAGCCGTCCGTCTGCTGCTCGGTCATGCGTCCCCCGTCGTGCGTGTTGCCTGCTCCGGGATCCTACCGCCGGGGACCGACGCCGGTCCGGTGTGGTTCCGCGCGGCTGTCAGCGGTGGTCGTGCGTCGCCCGCCGGGCCGCCGCGCGGGTGTCAGCGGTGGTCGCGCGTCGCCTGCCGGGCCGCCGCGCGGCTGTCAGCGGTGGTCGTGCGTCGCCTGCCGGGCCGCCGCGCGGTCCTGGTGGCGCGCCGCGGCGATCCCGCCGACGACGCACACCAAGGCGACGACGACCGAACCGACGACGAACGGGCTCAGTGCGGAGCCCGCCGGGAACACGAGCAGCTCGGTGGCGTCGCCGCGGACGGACGCGTAGCCGACCGATCCGACCGCGAGCATGACGAGGTACGTGCCGGCGGCGGCGACGAGGCCGCTGACGCCCGGGTTGCCCTCGCGGACGCCGGACGCCGTCGCGAGGAACACCACGACCGCGCCGGCGACGACCATCCCGGGGCCGAGGTACGGCGTCGCGTCGGGTTGGGCGATCGCCTCGACGTCGGCGAGCAGGGCCTCGAAGCCGGTCACCGCGACGACGAGCGCCACGAAGAGCACGGACGTCATCGTCGCGACCAACCAGCGGGACATGCGGCGATCGTACCGCCGGGTGGTGTGCGGGGTCGCGGTGGGCCGCGCACGACGGACCGGACGTGGTGCTGGCCCTACTGCTGGACCTGCTCCTGGTCGGTGCGGCCTGCGTGGGCCACCTGCTCGGTGCGGTCGGCACGCTCGGCGCGGTCGGCACGCTCGGCACGGTCGGTGCGATCGGCACGCTCGGTGCGCTCGGCCTGTCCGCGGGCGACGGCGACGAGGGCCAGGGCGATGGTCGCCGTGATCACGGGGACCGACTCGGTGAGCGGCGCAGCCTGCGTGGTCGCCTCGTCCGTCCCGGTGGCGGACCACGCGTGGTCCGCCACCGACGGGAGGCGCGCACCGGCACCGGCGGGCACCGGCACCGCCGGCAGGTCGCCGGCCGGGAGGGGCGTCGCGACCCCCACGGGCTCGGTCGCGGCCGGCGCGTGGTCGTCGGCCGGGAGGGACGCCGACGCTCCGGCGGGTGCCGTCGCCTCCGGCTCGGGGGCGTGGTCGCGGACCGCCGGGCCCACCACCGGGAGGACCGCGGTGGTCGCCGGGGGTTCGACGTGCGCGGTGCCGGTCCCGGTGGCGGCACGGTCGGTGCTGCCGTCGACGTCACCGAGCGTGGTGCTCGTCGACCGGCCCGCGCGGATCCGAGCGGCCGCCATCCGCACGAGGACGACCGCGGCGATGACGGCCCAGATGCCGTTGACGATCGTCGACGGCACGGCGTGGTGTGCTGCGACGTTGACCGCGACCGACACCCCGCCGACGAGGTTCAGCGCCTGGTAGACGGGGCCGTTGGGGATCTTCCCGAGGGAGAAGAGCAGGTAACCTGCCAGGACGGTCACGGCTCCGAACCAGCCGAGGAACTCCACGATTCCGTACAACACGCGCGACTCCGGGCACGACGAGGGACGGCCGTCCGTGGGCGACCGTCCGAGAGGGGATGGGCAGCCGCGAGCGCGGCGCCGGGAGCATCGTACGCACAGCGACGGGTGTCGCGGAAGTGGTCCGGCGTGGCGCGGTGGCCCCGGTTCGCGGGGTGGGCAGCGGAGGGGTCCGCGAGCAGTGCGGGGCGGTCGCCAGCCAGCCGTCGGAGCGGTCGTCGGCCGGCCGCCGGGGCCGTCGTCAGCCCGCCGCCGGGGCCGTCGTCAGCCCGCGGTCCTGGCGGCCGTCGGGCCGCCCGCGAGCACGTAGACCGACCCGCTGAAGGTCCAGGTCGGCGTCTCCGCCGCCCCGTCGTCGGCGCCGGACTCCGCCGCTGCGGACGAGATCGACGTCACGAGGAAGAGCCGCGGGTTCGACTGCACGCCGCGGACGAAGGCGAGCGCCTGCGCGAAGTCGCCCTCGACGGTGACGGTCACGGGGATCACCGAGAAGTTGGCGCTCGTGATGCTGCCGTCGGTCGTGGTCCGCGGTGCGACCGGCGTCGCGGCGGCGGTCGCCTGGGCGGTCGGTGCCGCCGTGGCCGCACCCGGGGTCCCCGTGCCCGTCGACCCTCCGTCGGAACCGGTCGCCGGCGTCGCGGCGGGCGCCACGTACGCCTGCGCATCACCGATGGTGAGCGACGACACCCGGACACCGCTCGTGTCCGCCGTGGCGTCGAGCTGGCTGATGAGTGCGGACGCCTGGGCGTCGGCGGGCACCGACGCCCGCAGCTCTGCGAGTTCGGCCTGCATCCGGGGCATCTCGGCGGCCCGCTCCCGCAGACGGTCGAGCTCGGTCCGTGTCGAGGCGTTGGTGCCCGCGACGCTCCCGCGTTCGGCATCGGCAGCCGCGGCCCGGTCGAGCTGCGGCTGCACCCCGAGGAAGAACCCGCCCGCCAGGATCGCGAGGGACGCGACCGCGGCCAGGAGGAGCATCAGGCGGTTGCGGCTCACGACTTGTCCTTCGTCTCGTACTTGCCGTCGAACGCACGCTCGTCGAGGTGGATCGTCATGTCGACCGTGTAGACGTTCGTCGACGCGTCGAGCGTCACCGAGTCGGCGTTGGCGTCGACGAACGCCGGGATGCCCTTCACCGAGTCGAGCCAGGCGGGCACCGACGGCAGGGTCGTGCTCGACGCGGCGATCGTGAGCGTCGCGATCCGCTGGCCCTGGAGGGGCGTGGTCGCCTGCGCGTACGACTCGAGCGGGGTCGCGGAGTCGATCTGCACGCCGGTGATGGAGACGCCGGCCGGCAGGGAGTCCTGCACACGCTGCAGGGTGGCCTGCCAGTCGACCTCGGTGGACCCGCCGACCCCCTGTGCGGCTCGGAGCAGGTCGGTCTGGCCCTCGACGTCGCGCACGTCGCGGTACTGCCGTTGCTGGAGCAGGAGGGAGTCGGTCTCCTGACGCGCCTGCTCGAGCTCCGACTCGGACTGCATCGCCGCGGCCGACGCGACGACCGTCGCTCCGGCGGCCACCACCGCCACGACGACGACGCCGAACCACGCCCGACGGACCAGGGCCCGCTGTCGTCGGTCGACGTGGACCTCGGTGGGCAGCAGGTCGACACGGGGGACGCCACCGACGACGATCGTGCCGGCTGCCTCACGGCCCTGCCGCTTCGTCCGCTGCGCGGTGTCCGCCACGAGCCGGACCTCGTGGGATCGGGACCCGCGTCTCCGGGGCGGCTCCAGGAGCTTGGTCATGCGGCGACGCTCCCCCGCGCCAGTCCCCACGCGACGGCGACGGCGTGCCCGCGCTCGGCGAGGTCCTCGCTGCGGACGGAGCGGTTCGTCGCGGCGTCGGCGAACGCGTCGCCGATCGCCACGGGCAGTCCGGTCTGCATGCCGAGCGCCCCGGCGAACCCGGGGAGGTGCGCGCCGCCGCCGGCGAGCACGATGCCCGCCATCGTCGTCCCCGGCCGGGTGCTCACGAAGTAGTTCACGGTGTTCCTCAAGCTGGTCAGCAGTTCGGTGCTGAGGTCGCGGATGGTGGCCTCGGCGCGTCGGTCGTCGGCGGTCAGGGCGCGGCCGCCCATGCCGATCCAGCGCTTCACCGGCTCGGCCTGGTCGAGGGGGATGTCGAGGGCAGCACCGAGCGCGCCGGTCAGGTCGTCGCCTCCCGACGGGATCACCCGGACGAACTGCGGGACCCCGTCCGTCGCGATCACGACCGTCGTGGTGTTCGCCCCGACCTCGGCGAGCGCGTGCGTACCGGGGTACCGGGACGCCGGCAGGTAGACGCGGGTGAGCGCGAACGGGATGAGGTCGACGCCGACCGGGTTGAGACCGGCGAGCTGGACCGCGCGGACGTTCGCGAGCACGGAGTCCTTGACGGCCGCGATGAGGAGACCGTGCACGACGGGTCCGTCCACCGTCGTCGACTCGGACACCGGGTAGAAGTCGAGGATCGCGTCACCGACCGGGACCGGGAGCATGTCCTGCACCTGGAACGGCAGCGACTCGCGGATCTGCGCGAGCGGGGCCTTCGGGACGGTCAGGTCGCGCGAGAGCACGCGCTGGTTGCCCATGCCGAGGACGACGTCCTTCGACCGGAACCGTCCGACCCGCCACAGCTCCCTGAGGCTGGCGGCGACGGTGTTCGGCTCGAGGACCTCACCGCGCTTGGTCGAGCCCGGGACGAGCGGGACCTCGGCCACGCGCAGGATGACGGGGTCGGGCTTGTCCGGGTTCGCGACCTCGACCGCGCGGATGGTGTCTCCGCCGATGTCGATCCCGACGAGGGTCTTCGCCATGTGCTGGGTCCTTCCTACGCCAGGCCGGTGATGTGCAGGTACGCGTCGAGCACGGGCTGACCGAGGAACACGCCCAGCCAGGCTCCGCCGAGCATCCAGGGGCCGAACGGGATGCCGGTGCCGCGACGGGCACGACCGGTCGCCAGCAGGCCGATGGCGAAGGTACCGCCGAGGAGGAAGGCGCCGGAAGCTCCCACTGCGAGGGGTCCCCATCCGAGGTACGCGAGCACGAGCCCCAGGACACCGGCGAGCTTGACGTCGCCCAGGCCCATCCCACCGGGGACCGCGACCGCGAGGGCGAGGTAGCCGCCGCCCATCGCGACGAGCCCGATGCCGCCGCGGACGAGCGCGGCCCAGTCGCCGGTGAGCGCGCTGCGGGCGACCAGGAGCACCGCGCAGACCACGTAGGCGGGCAGGACGATCGCGTTCGGCAGCCGGTGCACGTCGAGGTCGATGAGCGCGAGGGCGACCGAGACGGCCATCAGGTAGAGGAGCACGACGAGGCCGACGGTCGCGGCGGCAGCGGCCCGCGGGTCCGTCGCGGCCACGAGTGGCGGTGCGGCGCGGAGGACGACGAGCACGAACAGTGCCGCCGTCGCCGCCTCGACCAGGGGGTAGCGCTTCGGGATCGCGGTGCTGCAGTCACGGCACCGCCCGCGGAGCAGGAGCCACGACACCACGGGCACGTTGTCCCGTCGTCGGATGCCGTGGCCGCAGCGTGGGCAGGCGCTCGGCGGCGCGACGACCGAGATGCCCGCTGGGACACGGTGCACGACGACGTTGAGGAACGAGCCGACGGCCAGGCCGACGACGCCGACGAGCAGGGCGACGAACACGGCCGGGGTCACCGCGGGACCCCTGCCGCGTCGTACGCCGCCGCGACCTCGATCTGCGACGTCACCTTGTAGGTCGTCACGACCGGCTGCGGGAAGAACGGGGGCGTGTAGCTGCCGAGGCTCGTGTCGTAGCCGTACGCCTTGAGGTAGCCGTTCGTGCCCTTGCCCACCGCACCGCGGAACCGCTGTGCGATCGACCCCTTCACGGTGAGCTTCCCCCGACCACCGCCGATGGCGTAGTTCTGCACCGTGAACGTGCCCTGGTTCGACAGCACCGCGGCCGCCACCGTCCGGTCCCCGGCGAGCATCGGGTAGGTCCCGCCGTACGCGTCGACCATGGGGTTCCAGACCAGGACGGCCTCCTGGCCCACGAGACCGAGCACGGTCGACGCCGCCCGGCCCGCCGTGTACTGCAGGTCTCCGGTCACGTAGACGTAGTTCTCGGCGACGAGCGAGATCGACGCGTCGACCTTGCCGGACACGAAGAGGTCTCCGTGGGTGCATCCGTAGGCCGTGCTGAACGGGATCTGCTGCCCCTGCGCGGTCTCGGGGTTCGCCTCGTCCCACGTTCCGCCCAGTCCCGGGACACTGCCGCGACGGGGGAACCCGAGACCGTTGTCCTTGACGGCGACGCTCCGCATGCAGGCAGACGGGGACCTGCTCGGGTCCTTGGTGAAGTTCGGGTTCGTCGAGGACCCGGTCCCGGACGATGCCGGCTCGTCCTGCACGTACACGAGGTTGTCGGCGAGGAGCTTCGTGCTGACGACGGCCCCGGAGCCCTGCAGGTCCGTCAGCCTGCCGCACTTGTCGGGCGCCGACCCGTACTTGCCGGAGCGCTGCAGGTTCGTCGCGAGGGTCAGCGGGGAGCGGATGCGCATGGTGCCGTTCCCGAGGAAGGTGATCTCGGTGGGTCCGGTGTACAGGCAGCCCGTCCCCGGCGCGGTGTCCCTGACGGCCGGGTCGTCGCTGTACATCCGGTCGCGGCCGGCGCTGATCGTCGACGGCGGCGTGTACGAGCTGACGACCTCGGGCTGGTAGCCGGCGTAGTAGTCGAAGGAGGGGGCCTTCGGCGAGGAGCACCGGTAGGTGCTCCACCCGACCGAGGACTGCACCGTGCTCCCGAACCGACCGCCGCAGATGAGCATCACGTCGTTCGACCGGATCGGTCCGTCGAGGGTGTCACCGTCCTGGAACTGGATGCGGTCGCAGGCGTCCTTGCCGCCGCCCGGGCTGACCGAGTACGTCGTGTTCTGGTAGACGTTGCGGCAGTCCTCGCCGGTGATGGCCGGGTCGCCGGACTCGTAGTCGGTCCAGTACAGGTAGTTCGAGAAGCCGTCCGGCCGCACGTTCGCGACCAGGGTGCGAGTGGTCGAACCGGCACGCCCGGTGACCTGGACCCGGACGATGCCCTGTGGGCCGGCGATGCTGTTGTCGACCGCGTACCGGTACGACGTCTCGCCCGCGGCGCCCGTCGACCCGGGTACGGTCACCCAGCTCGTGAACGCGGGGTTCAGCGCAGCCCCGGTGCCGACGCCCTTCGGGAACGTGTCACCGGTGCTGAAGGGCTGGCTCGGATCGCCGTACTTCGTCGCGTACGTGTTGTCGGCGTTGACCCGGCTCTGGTAGTCGGCGAGTCCGGCGTACGCCGCGGCCATCGCGTTGGCGAAGTCGCGGTCGGAGGTCGTCTTCGTCGCACCGGACGTCGCGATGCCGACCATCGTGGCGGCGAGGATCATCACGACCATGCCGATCCCGAGGACGGCGGCGAGGGCGACGCCGCGCTCGTCGTCGTGCGAGCGGATGAGGGCGAGGATGCGGCGCACGGTCAGCTCCCGAACTGGAGGTTGGGCATGCCGACGGTGCTGGTCAGCGAGACGTCGTCACGGGCGGCCGGACGCTGCTGGTCGCGCTCCCCGACGGTGAGGTCGATGCTCACGGAGCGCACGGCCGCGAGGTCCGTCGCGCTCAGCGCACCGTCGGGGCCCGCCGTCATCGCCGTGCCGGCCGCGTTGCGGAACGTGAACAGGGTCGAGGGGACGACGGACTCGGCGAGGACGAGTCGGGACGTCGGTGCGTTCGTCAGCGTCGGGGTGGTCGCGCGGGGGAAGTCGTAGTAGGTGGCCGTGCGGTCGGTGGGCACGCCGTTCCACTTCGTCTCGGTGATCGTGCCCTTCGCCGGGTCGAGGGTGAACTGCACCTCGACGGGCTGCACGTCGACCGCCGAGTTGAGGTTGATGTAGGCGAAGAACCGGACCGACGTCGCCGTGGCGTACTGCACCGCGTACTGCGCGTCGACGCCGCTCGCGACGGGGTTGTTCGAGGCCACCCGGAACATCCGCTGCATCTCGCGCATCGCGGTCGAGGCCACCCGGGTGTTGGAGTCGACGTTCGTCGTGGTGGTCGATGCTCGCGACACCGAGACGAAGAAGGCGCCCGCCATGGTGAGGACGAGGACGCTGATGCTCATCGCGACGATGAGCTCGGCGAGCGAGACGCCGCGGTCGTCCCGGCCGAGGCGGCGGAGGACGCGCATCACGGCGCGCGCCTGGGGTCGAGGAGCACGCGGTCGGCCGTCGGTGCGACGCCCGGTGCTGCCTGGATGCCGGTCACCGTGGTCGGCGTCGTGATGGTGATGATCCCGAGCAGGTTGACCGCGGTCCTGCCGGACTGCAGCGACCACGTGCCGTAGGGCAGGGCGATCGTCACCGGCTGGCCGAGGGGGAGCTTCGTGAACCGGTACTGGGTGCCCTTCGCGCACCCGGGGTCGCCGGAGTTCGGCACCGGCGCGACGGAGTTGGCGAGGACCTCGTTGACGCTGTTCGTCGGGAGGGTGATCGTGACGAGCTGCACCGGCGCCCGCACAGCGTTCGTACCGGCGACCGGCTGCCCCGGGCTCCGCGGAGCGACAGCGGTGCCGCTCGCGGTCGTCCAGTTCTCCGGGTCGGTGCTGGCGCACGTCGCCGGTACGCCGGCGACCGCCTTGTAGCCGTCGGTGAACGGGAAGACCTGCGTCGTCGTGCCGACCGCGAAGGGGCCCTGGTCGGCGGTCTTGCGCCGCAGCGTCACCGTCATCGTGGTCGGCGCGGTGAACGCCGTGGTCGGCGCGGTGGGGTCGCCCCACTGCGGTGCGACCGTGAGGGCGGTGTCGTAGTTCATGTTCGCGGCCGCGGTCTGGTTCGCGCTCACGCGGACGGTCGTCGAGGGTGTCGCCGTCTGGGCGCCGAGCGACCCCGAGGACGTGCCGTCGTCGATGTTGCCCGGCTTCGTCACGGAGACGTCGTACCGGCCGGGCTTCACGTTGAGGGCGTAGCTGCAGCCCGTGGCGTCCGTGGCCGGCACCGTCGAGGTGACCGGGCCGGCGCCGTCGGGGTTCGTGGCCGCGGGGGCGATCGACACCACGGCCCCCTGGTTCCCGCTGCCGTCGACCCGGGACACCGACACGATGATCGTGCCGAGGCCCGCCGCGGTGACCGCGGAGGTCGGGGCGACCATGCTGTTCATCGCGACCGACTGGTCGGCCCCCCGACCGCCGGCGCTCCAGCTGATGGTCATGGCGACGCGCTTGTAGGCGAGGGGGCCGCCCCCACTGCCGCAGGCGTTCGCGGTGCCGGAGGAGGCGACCCACCGTGCGGTCTGCACGACCCGGTAGTCGATGCCCGCGACACGCTGCACCGATGTGCCGTCGACGACGCCGAACAGGTTGGTCGACGTGCGTGCGCGGTCGATGCCGTCCTGCGCGAGGCCGATCGCGACCTCCCGGGAGCGGGACCCGTGCGTGAGGTAGAGCGAGCTCGCGATGCCCATCGCCACACCGGCCGCGATCATCGCGAAGACCGTCATGGCGACGAGGACCTCGACGATGGAGACCCCGTCGTCGTGCTCGCGTGCGTCACGCAGGAGTGCGGTCAGTCGCAGCACGAGGTCACCTCCGGTGGTCGGTGCAGGCAAGGATGAGGGCAGGGCCGACACCACATCGGACCTGCCCTCGTCAGCTCAGGAAGTCGGGCAGGCGTTGTCCTTCGCGCCGCCGTCCTGATCAACGTGGAAGGACTTGCCGGAGTTGCTCTTCACGTCGATGCAGAACGTGCCCGTGGTCGCGTTGGAGGACTTCAGAGCCGGCCCGACCTTGTCGTCGTAGGTTCCACTGGGGCTGTAGCCCGACACGGTCGCGAGCGAGGCCGGGAAGGCGTTGCTGTTGGTGTACGCCGCGATCACAGCGGTCTTGGCGTTCTGGATGTCCGACTTCGCCGAAGCGTCCTTCGCGTTGTTCTGCACGTTCAGGTACACCGGGATCGCGATGGCCGCGAGGATGCCGATGATGATCACGACGACCAGGAGTTCGATGAGCGTGAAGCCCTTCTCCTCGTCCTCGAGGAGACCCTTGCGACGCGCGTCGAGCTTGCCCATGAGAGCGAAGTACATTGTTGTTCCATTCTTCGGGAGTGAATGTCGGGAGGAAGCCTGTGGGGCCTTTCCGGCCGCCTGGGCAAGCGTATTGACGTCATTCCTGGGGCAGCATCCCGAGAACGGGGGCCAGTACGCCTCCCCGCCGACCCCAGTCCCGGGGGTACGCACGACCGCGCCGCCCCCGCACGGGGGTCGCAGCCCCGGGAACACGGGGATGTAGGAAGGTTGCCGAACTACTTGACGAGTGAGGTGATCTGGAAGATCGGCAGGTAGAGCGCGACGATCATGCCGCCGACGACCACGCCCAGGAATGCGATCAACAATGGTTCGATCAACGAGGTGAGGGCCTCGGTGGTCGCCTCGACCTCGGCGTCGTAGAAGACCGATATCTTCTCGAGCATGGTCTCCAGGGATCCCGCGTCCTCACCGACCGCGACCATCTGCGACACCATCGACGGGAAGACCTTCTCGGCCGAGAGCGGGACGTTGATGGAATCCCCCTTGCGCACGGCTTCCGCGACGCGTTGCAGCGCTTTCTCGACGACGAAGTTGTTCGACACTTCTCCGGCGATCTGCAACGCCTGCAGGATCGGCACACCGGCACCGATCATGTTCGACAGGTTGCGCGAGAACCGGGCGATGACGATCTTGCGGTTGAGCTGCCCGAACACCGGGAGCCGCAGCTTGAGCGGGTCGACGACGGCGCGCACCCGGTCGGTGTGCTTGTTCGCCCGCCACCAGATCCACCCGACGACGGCGCCGACGAGCAGCACCGGACCGACGAAGACCATCGCGTGCGAGGCCGCGACGAGCACGAGTGTCGGCAACGGCAGCTGCCCGCCGAGCCCCTCGAACATCTTCTGGAAGATCGGCACGATGAAGATCAGCATGATCATCACCGCGAGGAGCGACATCACGAGCACGACGACCGGGTAGGTCATCGCCGACCGGATGGTGGTGCGGAGCTTGTGCTCCTTCTCGAAGTTCGTCGCGATGGAGTCCATGGCCTGGTCGAGGAACCCGCCGGTCTCCCCCGCCCGGATCATGTTGATCATGATCGGCGGGAAGTCGACCGGGTACTTCGCGACGGCGTCGGAGAACGAGACACCGCGCTCGACGTCGTCCCTCACCTTGCCGAGGATCTCCTTGAGCTTCTTGCTCTCGGTCTGGTCGGCCAGGATCGACAGCGCCCGGAGGAGCGACAACCCCGAGGACAGCATGGTCGAGGCCTGCCGCGACGTGATCGCGAGGTCCTTCAGCCCGACGCCGCGCTCGAACCCGGGGATCTTGATCTCGGTCTGCAGACCGGTGCCGGCGGTCGCCTCGGTGATCGCGATCGGCGAGACGCCCATCCCGCGCAGGCGTTGGACGACCGCACCCTCGGAGGCGGCGTCGAGCCGACCCTTGACGAGCTTGCCGCTGCCGTCGCGGCCGCGGTAGTCGAATGCGAGCGACATCAGTGGCCTCCCGAGTACTTGTCGCCGAAGTCGATCTCCGCCGCGGCGATGGCGGCGGCGGACGACTCGGACGGCGACTCGACGCGCTGCACGAGGCGGTCGAAGCCGTCCTCGTCGTGCACCTTCTCCATCGCCGCGGCGCGCGTGACGGTGCCGACGTTGACGAGTTCGGCGAGGTCCTGGTCCATCGTGTGCATGCCCGCGTCGCGCCCGGCCTGCATGGCCGAGGTGATCTGGTGGGTCTTGCCCTCGCGGACGAGGTTGGCGATCGCCGGGGTGGTCTTCATGATCTCCGTCGCGACGACCCGGCCCGAGCCGTTCGCCTTCGGCACGAGGGTCTGGCAGACGACGCCCTCGAGCGTGGCGGCGAGCTGCGTGCGGATCTGTCCCTGCTGGTGCGGCGGGAACACGTCGATGACGCGGTCGATCGTGCCCGGCGCGCTCTGCGTGTGCAGCGTCGCGAACACCAGGTGGCCGGTCTCGGCGGCGGTGAGGGCGACGGAGATGGTCTCGAGGTCGCGGAGCTCACCGATCAGGATGACGTCGGGGTCCTGGCGGAGCACGTGCTTGAGCGCCGCGGCGAACGAGTGCGTGTCTGCGCCGACCTCGCGCTGGTTGATGATCGCGCGCTTGTGGTCGTGCAGGAACTCGATCGGGTCCTCGACGGTGACGATGTGGTCGGCACGGGTCTCGTTGACGAGGTCGATGAGGGCCGCGAGCGTCGTCGACTTGCCGGACCCGGTGGGCCCGGTCACCAGGACGAGTCCGCGGGACAGCTTCGCGAAGCGCCCGACGTGCTCCGGGATGCCGAGCTGCTTGAGCGTCTTGATCCGCGTCGGGATGATGCGGAAGGCGGCGCCCCAGTTGCCGCGCTGCTGGTAGTAGTTCACGCGGAAGCGGTACTCCGGCGACAGCGAGTACGCGAAGTCGAGTTCCTGCTCGTGGTCGAACTGTCCGGTCTGCTCCGGGGTGAGCAGGGTCTTGAGCGCGGCGATCACCTTGTTGCGTGACCACGGTCCACCGGGCACGGCGGGGCGGAGCGATCCGTCGACGCGGACGGTGGGCGGGGCGTCGGCGGTGACGTGCAGGTCCGAGGCGTCCTGGTAGACCACCTGGGCCAGCGCCGTGACGAGGTCGCCGTCGGCGACCTCACGTGCGTGGCGGGTGAAGCCGATCTCGGGGTGCCCGGTGCTCACGGCGGGCGCCGGCAGCGCACCGCCGACCGGGGCGGTCGGGACGACCGGGAGGACCGTGGTCGCTGCCGCGGGCGCCACCGGCAGGTGCTCGGTCACCGCTCCGGCCGTGTCGGCCCACGCGGTCGGACCCGCGGTCGCCGCTCCGGCCGGGTCGGCCCAGCTCGGCACGCCGGCGGACGCGACCGGTTCGCCGTACCCGTAGGTCGCTGTCGACGCCGGCACGGCAGCCGGCGGCGTCGCGGGCGCGGCGTCGGGCTGTGCGACGGGGCTGGCCAGGGGAGGACCCCCCGCGGGTACGGACCACGCGGCCTGCACGTCGGCGGAGAGGTCGTACACCGACCGGGTCACCGCGGGTGCCTCGGTCGTCACGGCGGCAGCGGCCGCAGCAGCCAGCCGCGCGGCCCGTCGGCTGCCGCCGACCTCGTCGCCGGGTCGCCCGGGGTGCCAGCCGGCGACGGGGGCGTCGCCGGACTCGATGTCGTACACGGATTCGTCCATGGTCCTGGTGTCCCTGCCTGCTACGCGACGACGCGCAGGATCTCGTCGACGCTGGTCCGGCCCAGCAGGACCTTCTGCCAGCCGTCCTGTCGGAGGGTGAGCATCCCCTGCTCGCGGGCGACGCGGCCGATCTCGGCGCTCGAGGCGCGCGCGACGGCGAGGCGTTCGATCTCCTCGGTCACGGTCATCACCTCGTGCAGCGCGATGCGTCCGCGGTACCCGGTGTTCGAGCAGACCGCGCAGCCGACGGGGGCGAAGAACGGCGGGACCACGGCACCGTCGTCGGGCACGAGTCCGAGCGCGACGAGCTGGGCGGTCGGGACCTCGGCCGGCACCTTGCACCGGTCGCAGAGCCGGCGCGCGAGGCGCTGTGCCACGACCGCGTCGAGCGCGGACCCGACGAGGAACGGCTCGATGTCCATCTCGGTCAGGCGGGTGATCGCCGACGGCGCGTCGTTCGTGTGCAGCGTCGAGAGCACGAGGTGCCCGGTGAGCGACGCCTCGATCGCGATCTGCGCGGTCTCGTGGTCGCGGATCTCGCCGAGCAGCACGACGTCGGGGTCCGAGCGCAGGATGGACCGCAGGGCCGAGGCGAACGTCAGCCCGGCCTTGGGGTTGACCTGCACCTGGTTGATGCCCGCCATCCGGTACTCGACCGGGTCCTCGACGGTGATGACGTTGATCTCGGGCCGGGCGACCGCGTTGAGGGTCGTGTACAGCGTCGTCGACTTGCCGGACCCGGTGGGGCCGGTCACGAGGATCATGCCGTACGGCTTCGAGTAGGAGCGTCGGTACGCCTGCGCGTTGTGCTCGAGCAGGTCGAGGTCACCGAGGGACATCGACGTGTTCGTGTTGTCGAGGATCCGCATGACGACCTTCTCGCCCCACACGGTCGGCAGCGTCGCGACCCGGAGGTCGATCTGCCGGCCGCCGTGGCGCACCGACATCCGGCCGTCCTGCGGCTTCCGACGCTCGGCGATGTCGATGTCGCTCATGATCTTGAGCCGACTGATGACGCCGTTCTGGATCGTCTTCGGCGCGGGAGCCATCTCGTGCAGCACGCCGTCGATGCGGTACCGCACCCGCACCTCGTGCTCGCCGGGCTCGATGTGGATGTCCGAGGCGTGGTCCTGGATCGCCTGCGACACGAGCAGGTTCACGAAGCGCACGATCGGGACGTCGTCGAGCGACCCCGCGGCGAGGTCGACGCGCTCGTCCGCACGGGCGGAGGCTTCCTCCTCGAGGGAGGACGTCAGGTCGTTCAGCTCGTCGTCGGCCCGGAGGTAGCGGTCGAGCGCCGAGTGGAGCTCGCGCTCGTCGACCTGCACGGGCTTCACGGTGCGACCGGACGCGGCGCGGGCGTCGTCGATCGCGAGGACGTTCGTCGGGTTCACCATCGCGAGCACGAGGACCTCGCCCTCGAAGCCGATGCCGAGCACCCCGTGGCGGCGACAGAGCGCGGCCGGGAGCATCGACACCGCCGTGCCGTCCACCGGGTAGTCGGTGAGCGGCACCGTGCGCGAGTTCTGCGACGCGGCGCGTGCGGTGATGTACTGCGCCTCGCTCACGACGCCCTGGTCGACGAGGGTCTGGATGGAGCGTTCGTCGACGTCCTCGTCGCCGGTCATGGCGTCGAGGTGTTCGATCGGCAGGGCGCCGTTGAGGATGAGGATCTCGGAGAGCGTGGCCATGTACCCCGGGAACTCCTTCGGGTCGAGTTCGGGTCGGTGTGGTCGGCGCCGCGACGACGCGGCGCCCGTCCACGCTACGGTCGGCGGCACCCGCCCCCGCAGTCCCACAACGAGGGGGCGGCGGGGTGTCCGGTGTCCCCAGTGCTGGGGTACCGGTCGGTGTCCGGGTGGTCGCAGCGCTCCGTCCATGCCGAGAGCGTGCCGCACGCGAGCACGCACGCGGGTCCGCTCCGGCGCTGCTGTGGACGACCGCTGGCCCCGCACTGCCTGTGGAGGAAGGAAGCCCGGATCGACGGCAGACCCTCGACGCGTGCCACCCGCTGGAGACATGATGAGTCATGGACATCACGAGCGTGACCGTGGGGTTGCCCGTCACCGACATCGAGGCGTCCTGCCTCTGGTACGGCGCGGTGTTCGAGCGGCTCGAACCGGACCTCGAGCCCGAGGACGGCGTCGCCGAGTACGAGGTCGGCGGGATCTGGGTGCAGCTCTTCGTCGACCCGGACGCCGAGGACAACCCGGTCAGCCTGCGCTTCGGGATCGACGACGTCCGCGCGCAGCACGACCGGATCGCCGCGCTCGGCATCGACGTCGGCCCGGTCGGGTGCGTCGACGGCGCCGTCGACTGGTTCGACGTGCGCGACCCCGACGGCAACGTGCTCAGCCTGTTCTCGCTCGTCGACGAGACCGGCCGCGGGTCCGGACGCGACCGCGGGTCCGGACGCGCGGCCTGACGCCGCCTCGCGACCGGACGCGGTCCGACGCGACCACCCGACGGACGGGAGGCGCGGTGCCGGCCCGCACCGCGCCTCCCGTCCGCCCCTGGTCACCCCACGGCACCGCGGCGGCCCGCACAGGCGGGCGCCGGTCCGGCGGCGTCCCCGGCGCACGAGCAGGGCCCCACCTCCGTGACGGAGGTGGGGCCCTGCTCGTTCAGCGCGACGTCAGTCGGTGCGACGTCGGTCGGCTGGGGCGGTTCAGTTGTAGGTGCCCGGCGTGAAGTCGTCCGACGAGAAGCTGTCGAAGTCGACGAAGCTCAGGTCGGCGTCCGAGAACGAGGAGTCGTCGGCGAAGATGCGGTTGGGGTACCGCTCCGCCTTGGCTTCCTCGGTCGCGGCGACGTCCACGTCCCGGTACCGGCTGAGGCCCGTCCCCGCGGGGATGAGCTTGCCGATGATGACGTTCTCCTTGAGGCCGACGAGGTGGTCCTGCTTGCCCTCCATGGCCGCCTGCGTCAGGACGCGGGTGGTCTCCTGGAAGGACGCGGCGGACAGCCACGACTCGGTCGCGAGGGACGCCTTCGTGATGCCCATGACCTCCTGGCGGGCCGAGGCGGTCTTGCGACCCTCCTGCAGCGCCACCCGGTTGATCGCGTTGTAGCGCGACCGGTCGACGAGCTCACCCGGCAGCAGGTCGGTGTCGGCGTGGTCGACGACGGTGACCTTGCGGAGCATCTGACGGACGATGACCTCGATGTGCTTGTCGTGGATCGGCACGCCCTGCGAGCCGTACACGTCCTGCACACCGTTGACGAGGTGCTTCTGGACCTCGCGCACACCCTTGACCCGGAGGACCTCCTTCGGGTCGACCGTGCCGGCGATGAACTGCTCGCCGAGCTCGACGTGCTGCCCGTCCTCGATGAGGAGGGTCGCACGCTTGAGCACCGGGTAGATGAACGGCTCGTCGCCGTTGTCCGGCGTCAGGATGATGCGACGGCCCTTGTCCGTGTCCTCGATCGTCGCGCGGCCGGGGGCCTCGGCGATCGGGGACGCGCCCTTGGGGGTACGAGCCTCGAAGAGCTCGGTGACGCGGGGCAGACCCTGGGTGATGTCGTCGGCCGAGGCCGAACCACCCGTGTGGAAGGTACGCATCGTCAGCTGGGTACCGGGCTCACCGATGGACTGGGCGGCGATGATGCCGACCGCCTCGCCGATGTCGACGAGGTTGCCCGTGGCGAGCGACCGGCCGTAGCACTGCGCGCAGACACCGACGGCCGACTCGCAGGTCAGGACCGAGCGCACCTTGATGCTCTCGACACCCGCCTCGAGCAGCGTGTCCAGCAGGACGTCACCGACGTCCGAACCGGCCTCGGCGACGACCGTGCCCTTCGCGTCCACGGCCTCGGAGGCCAGGGTGCGCGAGTAGACGGTGTTCTCGACGCGCGGGTCGCGGACGAGCTTGCCGTCGGAACCCACGGTCGCGATCGGCAGCTCGAGGCCACGCGTCGTCCCGCAGTCGTCCTCACGGATGATGACGTCCTGCGACACGTCGACGAGACGACGGGTCAGGTACCCCGAGTCGGCGGTACGGAGAGCCGTGTCCGCGAGACCCTTGCGGGCACCGTGCGTGGCGATGAAGTACTCCGCCACGGTCAGGCCCTCGCGGTACGAGTTGATGATCGGGCGGGCGATGATCTCGCCCTTCGGGTTGTTCACCAGACCACGCATACCGGCGATGTTGCGCACCTGCAGCCAGTTACCACGAGCACCCGACGACACCATGCGGTTGATGGTGTTGTCGACCGGGAAGTTGTCACGCATCTCCTGCGCGATCTCGTTCGTGGCCTCGGTCCAGATCTTGATCAGGTCGGCGCGGCGCTCCGCGTCGGTGATCAGACCCTTGTCGAACTCGCCCTGGACCTTGGCGGCCTGGATCTCGTAGCCCGCGATGATCTCCTTCTTGCGAGGAGGCGTCACGACGTCGGAGAGCGCGACGGTCACACCGGAGCGCGTGCCCCAGTAGAAGCCCGCGTCCTTGATCCGGTCCAGCGCGGCGGCCGTCTCGGTCTTGGAGTAGCGCTCGGCGAGGTCGTTGACGATCGCGGAGAGCGTGCCCTTGTCGGTGACGCGCTGCACGAACGGGTAGTCCGCCGGCAGGGTCTCGTTGAAGAGCGCACGGCCCAGGGTGGTCTCGAGGAGGATCGACTGACCGACCTCGTAGCCCTCCGGCGCCTCACCCTCGGCGAAGTGGACACCCGTCATGCGGATCTTCACCATCGCGTTGAGGTCCAGCGTGTGCTGGTCCTTCGCCATGATCGCCTCGGCGACCGAGGAGAACGAACGGCCCTCACCGACGGCGCCCTCGCGGACGGTCGTCAGGTGGTGCAGACCGATGATCATGTCCTGTGCGGGCAGGGTCACCGGACGGCCGTCCGACGGCTTGAGGATGTTGTTCGAGGCGAGCATCAGGATGCGGGCCTCGGCCTGGGCCTCGACCGACAGCGGCAGGTGCACGGCCATCTGGTCGCCGTCGAAGTCCGCGTTGAACGCAGCACACACGAGCGGGTGGAGCTGGATGGCCTTGCCCTCGACGAGCTGCGGCTCGAACGCCTGGATGCCCAGACGGTGCAGCGTCGGCGCACGGTTCAGCAGCACGGGGCGCTCGCGGATGATCTCCTCGAGCACGTCCCACACCTGCGGACGCGAACGCTCGACCATGCGCTTGGCCGACTTGATGTTCTGCGCGTGCGACAGGTCGATGAGGCGCTTGATCACGAACGGCTTGAACAGCTCGAGCGCCATCTGCTTCGGCAGACCGCACTGGTGGAGCTTGAGCTGCGGGCCGACGATGATGACCGATCGGCCCGAGTAGTCGACGCGCTTGCCGAGCAGGTTCTGGCGGAAACGACCCTGCTTGCCCTTGAGCATGTCGCTCAGGGACTTCAGGGCGCGGTTGCCGGTACCCGTGACCGGACGACCACGACGACCGTTGTCGAACAGCGCGTCGACCGCTTCCTGCAGCATGCGCTTCTCGTTGTTCACGATGATCTCGGGGGCACCGAGGTCGAGCAGGCGGCGGAGACGGTTGTTGCGGTTGATCACACGACGGTAGAGGTCGTTGAGGTCCGACGTGGCGAAGCGGCCACCGTCGAGCTGCACCATCGGGCGCAGCTCCGGCGGGATGACCGGCACGACGCCGAGCACCATCGCGGCCGGCGAGTTGCCGGTGGCGAGGAAGGAGCTCACGACGCGCAGACGCTTGATCGCACGGATCTTCTTCTGGCCCTTGCCCTCGGCGATCTGCAGGCGCAGCGCCTCGGCCTCGGCGGCCAGGTCGAAGGCCTCCAGGCGCAGCTTGATCGCCTCGGCGCCCATGTAGGCGTCGAAGTAGATCCCGAAGCGGTCCTGGAGCTCGTGGAACACGGCGTCCTCGGGCTTGAGGTCGCCGACCTTGAGGTTGCGGAAGTCCTCCCACACGCGCTCGAGGCGGGTGATGTCCTCGTCGAAGGACTTGCGGACCTGGGACATCTCCTTCTCGGCGGTGTCCTTGGTCCGGCGCTTCACGTCGGCCTTGGCGCCCTCTTCCTCGAGCGCTGCGAGGTCGTCCTCGAGCTTCTTGAGGCGGTCGGCGATGATCGAGTCGCGCTGCCCCTCGAGGGTCTTGATCTCGAGGCGCATCTCGTTCTCGAGGCCGGGCATGTCGGCGTGACGGCCCTCCTCGTCGATGTCGATGATCATGTACGCCGCGAAGTAGATGACCTTCTCGAGGTCCTTCGGTGCCATGTCGAGCAGGTACCCGAGGCGCGACGGGACGCCCTTGAAGTACCAGATGTGCGTGACGGGCGCGGCGAGCTCGATGTGGCCCATGCGCTCACGACGGACCGAGGACTTGGTGACCTCGACGCCGCAGCGCTCGCAGACGATGCCCTTGAAGCGGACTCGCTTGTACTTGCCGCAGGCGCACTCCCAGTCGCGGGACGGACCGAAGATCTGCTCGCCGAACAGACCGTCCTTCTCGGGCTTGAGGGTGCGGTAGTTGATGGTCTCCGGCTTCTTGACCTCGCCGTACGACCACTGACGGATGTCCTCGGCGGTCGCGAGGCCGATCCGGATGGCGTCAAATGACGTTGCTTCGAGCAATGTTCTTCTCTCTTGCTGAGTTCGAAACGTGTTCGGTACGGGCCGGATCAGATGTCGTCGACGGACGACGACTCGAACCGCGAGGAGATGTTGATGCCGAGCTCTTCCGCAGCGCGGAACACCTCGTCGTCGTTGTCGCGCAGGCTGACCGCCTGGCCGTCGGCCGAGAGGACCTCGACGTTCAGGCAGAGCGACTGCATCTCCTTCATGAGGACCTTGAACGACTCCGGGATGCCGGGCTCCTGGATGTTCTCGCCCTTGACGATCGCCTCGTAGACCTTCACGCGGCCGAGGATGTCGTCGGACTTGATCGTCAGGAGCTCCTGGAGGGCGTAGGCGGCGCCGTACGCCTCGAGCGCCCACACCTCCATCTCACCGAAGCGCTGTCCACCGAACTGCGCCTTACCACCCAGCGGCTGCTGCGTGATCATCGAGTACGGACCGGTCGAACGGGCGTGGATCTTGTCGTCGACCAGGTGGTGCAGCTTGAGGATGTACATGTAGCCGACCGAGACGGGCTCCGGGAACGGCTCGCCGGAGCGGCCGTCGAAGAGCTGCGCCTTGCCGGAGGAGCCGATCAGGCGCTCCCCGTCGCGGTTCGGGAGCGTGCTGTCGAGGAGGCCCTCGATCTCGCGCTCGTACGCACCGTCGAACACCGGGGTGGCGACCTTCGTGCCGGGCGCCGCGCTGTGGGCGGCCTCGGGGAGGGCGGACGCCCACTCCTGGATGCCCTCGACGTTCCAGCCCTGCTTCGCGAGCCACCCGAGGTGGATCTCGAGGACCTGGCCGAAGTTCATGCGGCCGGGGACGCCGAGCGGGTTGAGCACGATGTCGACGGGGGTGCCGTCGGCGAGGAACGGCATGTCCTCGACCGGCAGGATCGTCGAGATGACGCCCTTGTTGCCGTGACGACCGGCGAGCTTGTCACCCGCGGTGATCTTGCGCTTCTGGGCGATGTAGACGACCACGCGCTGGTTGACACCGGAGCCGAGCTCGTCGTCACCGTCCTGCGAGTCGAACACCTTGACGCCGATGATCGTGCCCTCTTCACCGTGGGGCACCTTGAGCGAGGTGTCGCGCACCTCGCGCGACTTCTCGTTGAAGATCGCGCGGAGCAGGCGCTCCTCGGCGGAGAGCTCGGTCTCGCCCTTCGGCGTGACCTTGCCGACGAGGATGTCGCCGGGGCGCACCTCGGCACCGATGCGGATGATGCCGCGCTCGTCCAGGTCGGCCAGGAGGTCCGGGCTGACGTTGGGGAGGTCGCGGGTGATCTCCTCCTTGCCGAGCTTGGTGTCGCGGGCGTCGACCTCGTACTCCTCGATGTGGATCGAGGAGAGGGTGTCGTCCTTCACGAGGTTCTGCGACAGGATCATCGCGTCCTCGTAGTTGTAGCCCTCCCACGGCATGAACGCGACGAGCAGGTTCTTGCCGAGCGCGAGCTCGCCGTTCTCGGTCGCGGGACCGTCGGCGATGACCTCGCCCTGCTCCACGCGCTCACCGGCGGAGACGATGACGCGGTGGTTGTAGCTCGTGCCCTGGTTGGAGCGGTCGAACTTGCGCAGGTAGTAGGTCTGCGTCCCACCCTCGTCGAGCTGCAGGGTCACGGCGTCGGCCGAGACCTCGGAGACGACACCGGCCTTGTCGGCGGTGACGACGTCACCGGCGTCGATCGCGGTGTAGCCCTCCATGCCGGTGCCGACGAGCGGCGACTCGGAACGGAGCAGCGGGACGGCCTGACGCTGCATGTTCGCACCCATGAGGGCGCGGTTCGCGTCGTCGTGCTCGAGGAACGGGATGAGCGAGGTCGCGACCGACACCATCTGGCGCGGCGAGACGTCCATGTAGTCGACCTCGTCCTTGCCGACGAGCTCGACCTCGCCGCCCTTCTTCCGCACGAGGACCTTGTCGTCCGCGAAGTGGAAGGAGTCGGTGAGGGGCGCGTTGGCCTGGGCGACGACGAAGTCGTCCTCCTCCGACGCGGTGAGGTAGTCGATGGTCGTGGTGACCTGACCGTCCACGACGCGGCGGTACGGCGTCTCGATGAAGCCGAAGGAGTTGATCCGACCGAACGACGCGAGCGAACCGATCAGGCCGATGTTCGGGCCTTCCGGGGTCTCGATCGGGCACATGCGGCCGTAGTGCGACGGGTGGACGTCACGGACCTCGACGCCGGCACGCTCACGGGACAGACCACCCGGGCCGAGGGCCGACAGGCGACGCTTGTGCGTCAGACCCGCGAGCGGGTTGTTCTGGTCCATGAACTGCGACAGCTGCGAGGTGCCGAAGAACTCCTTGATCGCGGCGACGACGGGTCGCACGTTGATCAGGGTCTGCGGCGTGATCGCCTCGATGTCCTGCGTGGTCATGCGCTCGCGGACGACGCGCTCCATGCGGGAAAGGCCGGTGCGGACCTGGTTCTGGATGAGCTCGCCGACGGCGCGGATGCGACGGTTGCCGAAGTGGTCGATGTCGTCCACGTCGAGGCGCAGCTGGACGGGCTGGCCGTCACGGACGCCGTCGAAGGTCGTCTTCTCGGCGTGCAGCGAGACGAGGTACTTGATCGTGCGGACGATGTCCTGCACGGTCAGGACCGAGTCGCTGAGCTTCGCGTCGATGCCGAGCTTGCGGTTGACCTTGTAGCGACCGACCTTGGCGAGGTCGTAGCGCTTCGGGTTGAAGTAGAAGTTGTCGAGGAGCGCACGCGCTGCCTCGGCCGCGACCTGCTCGCCCGGACGGAGCTTGCGGTAGATGTCCTTGAGCGCCTCTTCCTTCGTCAGGACGGCGTCCTTCTCGAGGGTCGACTCGATCGAGGCGAAGCCCTGGAACTCCTCCATGATCTCTTCGCTCGTCATGCCGAGCGCCTTGAGGAAGACCGTGACCGACTGCTTGCGCTTGCGGTCGATGCGCACGCCCACCTGGTCGCGCTTGTCGATCTCGAACTCGAGCCACGCACCGCGCGACGGGATGATGCGCGCGGAGTAGATGTCCTTGTCGGACGTCTTCTCCTGCTGGCGCTCGAAGTACACGCCCGGCGAGCGGACGAGCTGCGAGACGACGACGCGCTCGGTGCCGTTGATGATGAACGTGCCGCGCTCGGTCATGAGCGGGAAGTCGCCCATGAAGACCGTCTGCGTCTTGATCTCACCGGTCATGTGGTTCATGAACTCGGCGTTGACGTACAGCGGAGCGGCGTAGGTCTTGCCGCGCTCCTTGCAGTCGTCGATGGAGTACTTCGGGTCCTCGAGCTCCGGGGACGTGAACGAGAGCTGCATCGTCTCGCCGAGGTCCTCGATCGGGGAGATCTCCTCGAAGATCTCCTCGAGGCCGGAGTGCAGCGCGAGGTCGGTGCGACCCTGCTCCTGCCCTTCGGCGAGACGTGCCTTCCAGACATCGTTGCCGACGAGCCAGTCGAAGCTCTCCGTCTGGAGTGCGAGCAGATCCGGAACCGTGAGGGTGTCCGTGATCTTGGCGAACGAGAGTCGCGAGTGGTTGCGACCGTTCTTGGGGTTGGTGGATGCGTTGGGCGCAGCAGCCAAGGGTGTGACCTCCGGTAGGCCCCGTCGGGCCGGTACTGACGAGCAGCACGTAGGTGAGTGGATTGATCGCTCGGCGCGACCCCGGGTGACCACCGCCGTACCAGGCAGGACACGTCCGGCCGGTACACGGCCGCACGAGTGGACCTGTGCGATGATCGGTGAGCTGATCCCGCCGCCATATACGGGATGGGCTGACCAGGGCGCGTGTTCGACCGCAATATGACGACACACGGATGCCAGGGAGCGCGAACTGTCATCATAGGTCGCCCCTGTGCGCGCTGTCCAGTCCTGGCTTGACCGGATTCGGCGATGGCGTGTATAAGCCCGCAGACCGCTCGGGTGTTCCCGCCTGTCGCCTGGTCTCAGGCCCCCGGTCGGGCCTCCAGTGCCCGGCGCACGCGCTGCGCGTCGTCGGTCCGGACGAACGTCACGCGACCGCGGTCGTCCGTGATGCGCACCCCCCGGCCCGGCGTCAGCAGGAGCGCGCGGACGCCCCGGCCGAGACGCAGCCCGACACCGCCGAACGTCGTGGCGTCCGCCTCGACGACCGCGACCGCCGCGATGCTGCGGCGGGCGATGTGCCGCGGCGGCAGGGGTCGGAAGCGCAGCACCACCTCGGTGTCGGTCACCGCGATCCCGGTCCGCGCGAGCAGCAGCAGCGCGCCGGCGACGAGCGCGACGACGCCCGGCACGAGGAGCGCGACCTCGGGGGCCTCACCCGGCCAGTCGAGGACGGCCGCGGTCAGCGCTCCGCCGCCGAGGAGCAGGACCGCGCCGACGACGCGCATCCAGCGGGGTGCGGTCTCGCCGTGCGTGCGCACGGCGGCGGGCGTCGGCCGGGAGGCGCGGGTCGCCCGGGTGGGTCGGCCCACGCGGGCGGGTCGGAGCGTGGGCACGCTCAGGGTGTCGGTCATCGGGTCCTCCTGCGGACGGTCCGGGGAGCGTGCCGCCGGTGGGGTCGGCGGGACCGACGGCCGGGTCGGGTCCGTCGGCTCGTCGGGACCGCCGGGTCGGTGGTGGCACGCGTGGTGTCGGTGCCTCGTCGCACGCCGGGCGGCGTGCGACGAGCGCACACCGACGACGGCTGCCCGGGGCGTGCCGCGCGGGGGGAGCACGGGTGCCGGTCGGGCGGCGTCGTGGTCACGGGACGGGCGGGCACGGCGACTGCCGGAGCGCGGTGTGGGGCCGCGGGGCCGGGCGGGGTGCTCGACACCGGTCGGGTGACGACCCCGGGATGCTACGTGTGCCGCCTCGACGTCTGCTGGGCACCGGTCGGACGGGGAACGGGTCCGCTGAGCGCCGACGGCACAGGTCGGCGCGGGTCGGCGCAGGCCGGCGCGGGTCGGCGCGGGTCAGCGCGGGTCAGCGCGGGCCGGCGCGGGTCAGCGCGGGCCAGGCGCCACGCCTCAGCGCAGGACGAGGGCGACGGCCTCCGCGCGGCTCCGGACGCCGGTCTTCGCGAAGACCTGGTTGACGTAGGACTTGACGGTCGGGACGGTGAGGAACAGCTCCCGCGCGATCTCCGGGTTCGTCCGGCCCGCGGCGATCCGGTCGAGCACCTCGGCCTCGCGCGGTGTGAGCTCGGGGAACCGCCGCCGCAGCGCCGCGGGACCGTCGACCCGGCCCTGGTCGTGGTCGTGGACGGGTCCGGGGTCCGGTGCTGGGCCGGCCGTCGGCGAGCCCGCGCCCCCGGTCAGGCGGGCGACGAGCCGGGCTCCGACGCCGGCGTCGAGGGTCGTCTGCCCGGATGCGACCGCCCGCACCGCGGCGGCGAGCTCCACGCGGCCGGCGTCCTTCGTCAGGTACCCCCGGGCGCCGGCGCGCAGGGCGGCGTCGATCGAGTCGTCGTCGGCGTACGTCGTGAGCACGATCACCGCGACGTCCGGGTGCGACGCGGTGATCGTCGCGGTCGCCGTGGGCCCGTCGACACCCGGCATCCGCAGGTCCATGAGCACGACGTCCGGCGGGTCCGCGGCCACGGCGGCCACCGCGGCGGCCCCGTCGGCGGCCTCGCCCACGACCTCGAGGTCGGGCACGAGCGACAGCACCGTCACCAGGCCGTCCCGGACGATCGCCTGGTCGTCCACCACGAGCACCCGGATCGTCACGACGTCACCCCCGGCACCCGCATGGTGACGACGAACGCGCCGTCGAGCGCCCCGGCGTGCAGCGCGGAGCCGTCGCCGAGCTCCGCGAAGCGCTCCCGCATCCCGACGACCCCGTGCCCGTCACCGGTCCGGGCGGGGCCACCGGAGTCCGCGAGGCCGGTTCCCGGGCCGTCCGGGTCCGGGCCGCCGGCGTCCGGGGTGCCCGCACCGGGGCCGAGCGGGTTCGCGACCGTGACCCGGACCGCGTCGCCGTCCCGCTCGACGGACAGCACCACGGGGCGGCCCGCCGCGTGCCTGCGGGCGTTGCTCAGCGCCTCCCGGACCGCCGCCACCACCGCCGCACGGTGGGCCGCGTCGACGGCGGTGAGCGCGACGTCCCCGTGCGTCGTGACGGTGCCGCCGAACGACCGGTGCGCCGCGACCAGGGCGGGCAGGTCGGTCGGCGCGGCCGGGCCGGGCGTCGGCGGGGTGGGGACGTCCTCGCGGAGGGCGTGCACCGCGCGCCGGGCCTCGGCGAGCCCGCTCGCGGCGAGCGTCCGGGCCTCCCCCGCGCGTCGGGTGGCCTCGTCGACGCGGCCGGCCTCGAGCAGGGCCTCGACCGCGTCGAGCTGCAGCACCAGGCCGCCGAGGGAGTGGGCGAGGACGTCGTGCACCTCGCGGGCGGCTCGCGTCCGGTCGGCCAGGAGCTCGGCGCGCTGCCGCTCGACCTCGGCCTGGCGGGTCCGTTCCCCCGCGATGCGCGCCTGCCGCCGGCCCGACCCGACGGCCGCGGCCAGGAGCAGCCCACCCCCGGTGCCGAGCACGACCGTCACCGGTGCACCGGCGACCACGGCGGTGGCGGCGACGAGGACGAGGGCGACGACCGCGGCGACCGGTCCGGCCCAGACCGGTCGTCTCGCCGCGAGGACCACGACGCCGACGAGCGGCACGGCCACCATCAGCGCGCCGGTCGGGACGACGACGGTGGCTCCCGCCAGGACCATGCCCCACGTGGCGACGACGAGCACCCGGTCGGAGCCCGTGAGGACCCGGAGCAGCCAGGCGGCGAGCGCCACCGTCCCCACGGTCCACACCCACGCGGGAGCGGCGTCGGCGAGACCGGTGCGGACGAACCAGTACGAGACGACCGCGATCCCGACCAGGTCGAGCACGCGACTCGTCACGGAGCCGGACCGACCCCGCACGGGATCGGTCCCGACGGGTCCCGGGCCGGTGGTCACCGGACCATCATGCCGGTGGCGGGGCGCGGGATCCGCTGGTCGACGACGAGGGCACGGGCTGCCCGGTTGAGCGCGAGGACGAGCAGGACCGCACCGGTCGAGGTGAGCAGGTGCGCGCCGAGGTGGCCGCCGAGGACGTCGAGCCCGATGCGGACGACGATCAGGACGACCCAGAGCCCGGCGCCCGCCCAGCCCGTGCGGGCCTGCAGCGTCCGGCCCTCGGTGTCCGGGGCCGCGGTGCGGAACCGGGTCATCGCCCCCATGGCCAGGCCGGCGCCGATGCTCACGAGGGCCTCGACGCCGAGGAACAGCACGTCGAGCGTCGTCACCGCGGCGGCGGACTGCGCGAGCACCACGAGCCCGACGGCGCCGAGGACGAGCGGCGCACGCCAGACCCGTGTCGGGTCGACCGACCGCCAGGTCGCCTGTCGGTACGCGAGGTACCCGACGAGGGCCAGGCCGATGACGATGTTCGCGAGGAGCTGGACGGACACGGTGTCCCCTTCCGGTGGGTGTCCGGCGGGGGTCCCCGACCGGTGCCACCAGCCTCGCGAGCGGGCCGGCGCGGGCACACCACCCCAGGGTGGTGGTCCGGGTGGGGATCGCGGGTGGTGTTCCATGGGGGCATGGCAGATGCGAGCGACGGCTTCCGGATCGGTGCGGGCTGGGCCTCGGTCGAACCGGACCGGCACCGCCCCGGGTCCTTCACGCTCGTCGTCGACGGGACGCCGCAGTCGCACGTCGACCTCGAGGACCCGACGCACCTGGCCTTCGAGTACATCCGGCGGATCGGGCACGCGATCGACCTGCTGCCGCCCGGCCCGGTGACGGCGCTGCACCTCGGTGCCGGTGCCCTCACGCTCCCCCGCTACGTCGCGGTGACCCGGCCGGGGTCCCGCCAGCAGGTCGTCGAGCTCGAGCGCGACCTGGTGGACCACGTGCGCGAGGAGCTGCCGTTCCCCCGCGGCGCCTCGATCCGGGTGCGGTACGGCGACGCCCGCGAGGTCCTCGGCAAGCTGCCCGCCGGTCTGCGCGGCACGGTCGACCTGGCCGTCGTCGACGTGTTCGGCGGCTCGCAGATCCCCGCGCACGTGACGAGCGTCGAGTTCTACCGCGAGGTCGCCGCGTTCCTGTCCCCCACCGGCGTCGTGGCGGTGAACGTCGCGGACGGCGCGGGTCTGGCCTTCGCCCGGGGCCAGGCGGCGACCCTGCAGGCGGTGCTGCCCTCGGTCGCGGCCGTCGCCGACACCGGCATGCTCAAGGGCCGGCGCTTCGGCAACATCGTGCTGCTCGGGTCGCCGACCGACCTACCGGTCGCCGAGATGCCCCGGCTGTACTCGTCCGACCCGATGCCCGCCAAGGTCGTGCACGGTGCCGAGCTGCGCGCGTTCACGGCCGGGGCGCCGGTCGTGACCGACCAGACCGCCGTCGCCTCGCCCGAGCCGAACCGCAGCGTCTTCGGCGGCTGACGCGCGCACCCGGGTGACCGGGTGCCGGACGGGAGGCGCGGTGCCGGTCGTGCGCCGCGCCTCCCGTCCGTCCGTGGTCGCGGCAGACCGCCGGACGCACGGTCGGCACCGACGACCCGCCGGACGTGTCCACCACCCGGCTGCCAGGATGGGGGACACGACCGCGCGGCTGCGCGACCGAGCGAGGGAGTCCCCTGATGACGAACGACGACCGGAGCAACGAGGACGGGGCGGGCGACGGCCGCGCCCCGAGCTGGGGCGAGGCACCGCAGCACCGCCCCGAGGACGCACCGCGGTACGGCGAGCACGCCGACCAGCAGGACGCCCCGCGGTGGGCTGCGTCGGAGGCCCGCGACCGCGACGACGAGCCGCGGTACGGCGAGCGCGCACCACAGTACGGCGAGCGTGCCCCGCAGTACGGCGAGCAGGCGCCCCGCTACGGCGAGCACGCGCCGAAGGAGGGTGCGGGCGACCGCCACGACTCCCCCACGTGGGGCGAGCAGCACGGGTCCCACCAGCCGTACGCCGCGTCGGCGGCCCCGGCGTCGGCCGGCGGACCGGCCTGGCACGCCTACGAGGAGCCGAAGCGCAAGAAGAAGACCGTCGGCGTGATCGCCTTCCTGGTCGGGCTGCTGTCGCTCGTCGTCGGCGTGATCGGCGGCGCCATGATCGGCGCGGCGGTCGCGAACAGCGGCATCCTCGACGGGCTCGCGCAGGGCGGCACCGCCCCGAGCCAGCAGGAGCTCCAGCAGCGGCTCATGCAGGACCCGTCCGCGCTGTCGTCGGTCGGGTCGGCCGGTGTCGTCGTCGGCATCGCCGCGATCCTCGGCCTCTGGGCGTTCGTGCAGGGCATCATCGCCGTCGCCACGAAGCGCGGGCGCGGCTGGGGCCTGTTCGCGATCATCCTCGCCGTCGTCGCGACCGTCGCCACCTTCGGCACGTACATCGCGATCGCCGCGTCCGCGGTCGTCGGCAACAGCTGACACCACGACCCGCCCGACGGCCCGTCCCGCGCCGCGGGGCGGGCCGTCGTCGTCCGGGGGCACCGGGGGCGTCGCGGCGTCCTCGTGCCCCCCGTGCGCGTGGCACCGCTCGTTCACGGCGGGCCGCGGTTACGCTCGACCCGATGTCCCTCCCGCCCGACGACAGCCAGCAGCCCGACCGCGACGACCGCGCCCGGGAGCCCCGCCACGCCGCCCCGGTGACCGCCGGTGTCAGCCCGGGGAGCACCTTCGCGCCGATCAGCCTGCGTCCCGCCGTCGACGCCGAGGCCGTGCAGCAGCGCCTCCGCGACCTCGGGCAGAGCCGCAGCACCGACGCCCTCGCCGAACGCGCCGAACTCCTGCGCCTGCTCGGCCGCCTGGACGAGTCGCTCGTCGTGGCCGAGGAGGTCTTCCGCCTGACGATGTTCACGGGCGAACGCTCCGACAAGGTGGCCTCCCGGATCCGACGGGCCCACGTGCTGCACGACCTCGGCCGGTACGAGCGCGCCGCCGCCGAGGCCGCGATGGCCCGCGACACCGCCCGCACCGAGGACTGGCCCGAGCTCGAGGGCGCGGCCGCCGAGCTCGAGGGCTGGTCGCTGTTCGAGCTGTCCCGCTTCGACGAGGCCCGGTCGGCCCTGTCCCGGGCGTACCAGGCGTTCCGCCAGGCCGGCGCCCCGTCCGAGCGCACCGAGGCACTCCGAACCGCGGTCGAGGCCGCGCTCCGGGCCTCCGCGGCGCAGCCGAAGCCCGCCGAGGACCGGCCCCGCACCGCCCGCGAGGTCGCCGCACGCCGGGCCGAGGACGACGAACCGGCCACCACGCGCGTCGCCGAGCCGGTCAAGCAGATCCCGCCCGTCCGCCGTCGCGTGCTCGGGGCCCCGGACGCCGCACGGACCGAGGCCGACGAGCTGTGGGGCCGCATCGCCGCCCGCGCCGCGTCGAAGGGTCAGGCGCCGCGCGACGAGCCCGACCCCGACGCGCCCGACACCGACCCCGGGCTCGGCGGCGCCGGACGCCGGTGACCGCGCCCGACCAGGTCCGGGAGCGCGCCGAGCAGCTCCTCGCCGAGCACCTCGGACCGGGCGACTGGACCTTCGCGTTCGACCACGCGAAGACCCGCGCCGGCCAGTGCGACTTCGGCCGACGCCGCATCACGGTGAGCCGGCACATCGCCGCCCGGGTGTCCGACGAGGACGTCGAGCAGGTCCTGCTCCACGAGGTCGCGCACGCGCTGGCCGGACCGCGTGCCGGCCACGGTCCGACGTGGCGACGGACCGCCGCGGGGATCGGGTACACCGGGTCCCGCCTGTACGACGGCCCCGTCGCCTCCGAGCTCGCGCCGTGGGTCGGCACGTGCCCCGCAGGGCACGAGCACGTCCGGTACCGCACCCCCACGCGCACGCTCGCGTGTGCTGCGTGCTCGCGCCGGTTCGACCCGCGGAACACGATCACCTGGCGCCGTCGCTCGGATACCGCAGGATCGATCCCGAGCGTGGAGGCGCGCCGGTGAGCCGTTAGCCTGGGCGGATGCACACGGGGCAGCACATCCGGACGGACAGCGGGTCGTCGTGGTTCTTCGACGCCGGCCGGATCGCCCTCGACTTCGCGCACACGGGCGGCTTCGCGGACGACCCGGACGGGCGGCGCCCCCGCTCCCGGCTCGGCGAGCTCCTCGTGACCCCGGCCGACCTGGACGAGTGGCTCGGCGACCACACCGAACCGATCGACGTCGGCGCGAGCGCCCGGGAACTCCTCGACGCACGGGCCCTGCGTGCCGCGATCGGACGCCTCGCCGTCGCCGCCGCGCCCGCTCCCGCCGACGACGCCGCCACCCGGACCGCCGTCGCCGCCGGGCTCCGCGCCGGGACCGGACGGACCCGACCGGCACCCGACGACATCGACACCGTGAACCTGTTCGCGGCACTGCCCGACGTGCCGCCGAGCCTGCCCGGCGGACGCCGTCGCGCCGGGGCGAACCGGGTCCGCCTGGCGCAGGCGCTGTCGAGCGTGGCGCGGGACGCGGTGGCCCTGTTCACCGAGGTCGGTTTCGACGACGTCGCCGCCGACGGCCAGCCGACGCGCCTGAGCCGGTGCTCGGCGGAGGACTGCGGGCTCGTCTTCTACGACTCGTCCCGTGGGGGCACCCGCCGTTGGTGCTCGATGCAGCGGTGCGGGAACCGGGCGAAGGTGCGGGCGCACCGGGCCCGGCGCGCGGCGGCCTGAGCGGCGGGCACCGAGCACCGGGCCGTCGGCCGCTCCGTCCGCTCCTTCTGCACCGCGCCGAATCCCTGGATTCGGTCCCCCGAATCCTCTGGCATCCTGGTCGCGTGACCGACACCGCCGCCCCGACGAGCGCACCCACCGGGGACGCTCCGCGCCGTCGCGCCGCCAGCCTCACGTTGCTCGGCCCGGCCTTCGTCGCCGCCATCGCCTACGTCGACCCGGGCAACGTCGCCGCCAACCTCACCGCGGGGGCGACGTACGGCTACCTGCTGCTCTGGGTCCTCGTCGCCGCCAACGCCAGCGCCGTCGTCGTGCAGTACCTGTCCGCGAAGCTCGGGGTCGTCACCGGGAAGTCCCTGCCGGAGCTCCTCGGCATGCGGATGCGTCGAGCGCCGCGCCTGCTGTTCTGGGCCCAGGCCGAGGTCGTCGCCGCCGCGACCGACGTGGCCGAGGTCATCGGCGGGGCGCTCGCCCTGCACCTGCTGTTCGGCGTGCCGCTCGTCGCCGGCGGGGTGATCACGGGCGTGGTGTCGATGGCGATCCTCGTGCTGCAGAACCGGCGGGGCGCCCGCGCGTTCGAGGTCGTCGTCACGGCCATGCTCGCGGTCCTGACGGTCGGGTTCTGCGCGGGACTGCTGTTCGCGCAGGTCTCGCCCGGCGAACTCGTGTCCGGGCTCGTGCCGCGCTTCGAGGGCTCCGGGTCGGTGCTGCTCGCGGCGTCGATGCTCGGCGCGACCGTGATGCCGCACGCCGTGTACCTGCACTCGGCGCTCGCCCGCGACCGGCACGGTGCCACCCCCGCCGGTCCCGAGCGCCGCCGGGTGCTCCACATGACCCGGTGGGACGTCGCACTGGCGCTCGTCGTCGCCGGCGGGGTGAACGTCTGCATGCTCGTGCTCGCGGCGGCGACGCTGCCGGGCGTCGCGGGCACGGACACGATCCCGGGCGCGCAGGCGGCGATCGAGGCGAACGTCGGCCCGGTCGTCGGCGTGCTCTTCGCCGTGGGGCTGCTCGCGTCGGGGCTGGCGTCGACCTCGGTGGGCTGCATGGCCGGCGCGGAGATCATGCACGGGCTGTTGCACGTACGGGTGCCGCTGCTCGCCCGGCGGCTCGTGACCCTGGTGCCGGCGCTCGTGCTGCTCGCGGTGGGGGCGGACGCCACGATGCTGCTCGTGGTGAGCCAGGTGGTGCTGAGCTTCGGGATCGCGTTCGCGATCGTGCCGCTGGTGGCCTACACGTCGCGCCGGAGCGTGATGGGCGACGACGCCAACGCGGTCGCCACCCGGGTGGTCGCGTGGGTGATCGCCACCGTGATCGTCGCGCTCAACGTCGCGCTGGTCGTGCTCACCCTGACCGGGTGAGCACGACCGGGTGAGCACGACCGCGCGAGGTGCGCGGTCGGTCACGCGGGACCGGCCCGCACGCACGACCGCGTGGGGCGCCGGCGTCAGTCGACGACGCGGACGTCCTTCCAGAAGGCGTAGTAGCCCGAGTAGTCCTGGCCGACCCGGTCGAACGACGAGGGGATCGGCGTCGGGTACGACCACGCGCGGTCGGGCAGCGCCTGCCCGTCGACCGTGACCGTGTAGTACTGCGTGTCGCCCTTCCACGGGCAGTGGTACTGGGTGTCGCTCTCGGTGAAGAACTCGGGCTTCACGCTGGACGGCGGGAAGTACCAGTTGCCCTCGATCTGGACGAGGTCCTCCTTCGGGGCCTCCGCGATCACGGTGTCGCCGACGACTGCCTTCATGACGTGTTCCTCCACTCGCGGCGTCGGGGCGACGCCTGCGATCCGGAACGCTACGCGCGCGGCCCCTGTTCCCGCTGCGCACCGGAACGGCCCCGCTGCGTGCCGGGGCGGAGGACGACGAGGTCCGGTCCGGCGGCGAGCGCCGTCCGCACGTCCTCACGGTCGAGACCGGACGCCCCTTCGGCGGCGCTGACGAGGTGGCGCACCGCCTGCCGGAGCCCCGTGTACGCGGCGCAGGCGGCGCAGGCGGCGGCCGCCTCGGGTGCGGTGTGGTCGATGCCGACCGCGACGAGGGCGTCCACGACCGCACCGGCCGCGAGCAGGTCCTCGACGGCGGGGTCCGGGGCCGCTGCGGTGTCGGCGGGCTCGCCCGCCGCCTCGGCGGCGTCCGGGTGCGGCCCCGCGGTCCGGCCCGCGGCGACGACCGCGACGACGCACCGGTCACCACGCTCGGCCTGGAGGCCCGTCACGCGTTCCGCGACCGCACGCGCGTTCCCGAGGTGGCCGAGCACGACCTCCGGCCCCACCGGCACGCGGGCTGCCGCGGCCCGGGCATCGCGGTCACGGTCGGCCGCGGACGTGCCACGTCGCTCGGGCAGGACGTCGACCCAGACCACCAGGTGTGCGTCCGCGGCGACGCGCTCGGCGCCGGCGACGCCCACGCGAACCGGACCTGGTACTGCCCCTGGGTGCGTGCTGCCACGGGGCCACGATACCGAGCGCGACGGCCTGTCCGTCCGCTCAGGAGCCCTGGCCGCGGGCGGCGTCCGGAGGTCGATCGGTCAGCGCGACCGACCGTAGGATCGGTGACCATGGAGCTCGCCCCCGTCCCCACCCTGACCGGCGACCGCGTGACGCTCGAGCCGCTCGACCCCGAGCACGCGGACGACCTGCGGGCGGCGGTCACCGACGGCGACCTCTGGCGCACCTGGTACACCTCGGTCCCGGCGCCCGACGCGGTCGACGGCGAGATCGAGCGCCGGCTCGCGGAGCACGAGGCCGGGCGCATGGTGCCGTTCGCGATCCGCGACCGTCCGACCGGCCGGGTCGTCGGGGCCACGACCTTCGCGAACATCGACGTCCCGAACCGCCGCGTCGAGATCGGGTACACGTTCCTCGCCCGGGCGGCGCAGCGCACCGGGATCAACACCGAGGCCAAGCTCCTGCTGCTGTCGCACGCGTTCGAGACCTGGCAGTGCATCGCGGTCGAGTTCCGGACGCACTGGCACAACCAGCAGTCCCGCGCGGCGATCGCGTCCCTCGGCGCCAAGCAGGACGGGGTGCTCCGCAGCCACGCGATCGGCCGCGACGGAACCCTGCGCGACACGGTGGTCTTCTCGATCACCGCTGCCGAGTGGCCGACCGTCCGGCTGTCGCTCACCGAGCGGCTGCGCAACCGCGACCGGGCCGAGGGCTCCCGCCGCCGGGCCGCACGGCACGCCTGATGCGCGTTCCGCCGACCGCGAGGTGACGCCGGGCCGGCCCGGACGTCCCAGCGTCCGCGGGTAGCGTCCGGCGCATGCACGTCGGACTCCGCATCGTCCTGGACGCGCCGGTCGACACCGTGCGCGACGCCCTGCTGTCCCCGGCCGTGATGGTCGCGGTGACGAAGCCGTTCCTGGTGTACCGGTCGCGGTCCCCCGAGGGCCTGCCCGTGCGGTGGACACCCGGCGAACCGCACCCGATCACCGCGGACGCGTTCGGCGTCGTGCCGAGCGGCGACACCCACGTCGACATCGACCGGTACGAGGTCGACGGCGTCCCCGTGCAGCGCGACGACGGCGGTGGCGTCTCCGGGCTGTTCGGCCGGATGACGATGGCGCACCGGATGGCGACGGTCGACCTCGGCGACGGGCGGACGCTGCTCCTGGACCGGCTGACCTACCGGATGCGGCCCGCGGTCCTCGGGATCGCGCTCTGGCCGGGCATGTGGGTCATCTGGCAGTGGCGCGCCCTGCGGATGCGCCAGCTCGCCCCCACCTGGCGACCGGGGGCCTGACCCGGCGGTCGACCCCGCACGGCGGGTGCGGTGCCGTGACGGGACGATCGCGGCCGGTCGCTGGCACACGCGGAGCGCCCGGGCGTACGCTCGCCGTGTGAGCCAGACGCAGGAGCCGAGGGCCCAGGACCGTGTGCACAGCACGCTCGCGACCGTGGACTGGCGTCGGATGACGTTCGACCTGTACCGCCGGGTCCGCGCGACGCCAGACCCCGAGACCGCCCACGCGATGTGGCGCGAGACGCGGGACGCCATGTTCGGCGAACACCCCGCGAGCCCGCTGCTCGACGAGGACGCCCGCGACTTCGAGGCGCTGCCCGTCCCGGACTACGACCCCGAGTGGCGGTTCCGCGCCCGGGTCGAGACCGCCGAGCCCCTGGCGATGGACGTCGAGACCGGGACCGACGGCACGGTGCACTTCGACCGCCTGGGCGTCGTCCGGCTGCCCGGCATCGGGTCGCTCGACGTGTGGTCGCACGGCGGCTACGCGGGCGGCGTGTTCGTCCCCGTGAAGGACGCCAGCGCGGGCCGGGCCCGGGGCACCTACGGCGGCGGACGGTACCTGCTCGACACGATCAAGGGCGCCGACCTCGGGGGCGACGACGGCGAGCTCGTGCTCGACTTCAACTTCGCCTACAACCCCTCGTGCGCGTACGACCCGGCCTGGGCGTGCCCGCTCGCGCCGCCCGGCAACACGGTCGCGGTGCCGATCCCGGTCGGCGAGCAGTACGACTTCTGACCCTCGACGAGCAGGACAGCACATGGAGCGCATGACCGGACTCGTGGCCCTCGACGCCGGCGGGCGGGTGCCACCCTTCGAGCAGGTGCGGTCGCAGATCGCGGCCCAGATCACGGCGGGGTACCTCGTCGACGGCGAGCGCCTGCCGAGCGTCCGCGCCCTGGCGGAGGAGCTCGGGCTCGCCGCCGGCACCGTCGCGAAGGCCTACCAGCTGCTCGAGGAGGCCGACCTCGTGCACACCGCACGGGGTGCCGGCACGCGGGTCGTCCGACCGGTCGAGGCCCCTGGTCCGGTCACCGAGGCCGCCCGTGCCCTCGTCGCCGCCGCCCGCGAGGCCGGACTCTCCGCCGACCAGGCCGCCGCCGCCGTGCACGAGGCCTGGCCCGCCTGACCACCTGACGGCCACGCCGGCGACCGTCACCGCCTGCCGCGGACCGACCGGACCGACCGCAGCCAGCGGGGCGGACGCGCACCGCGCCTCCCCACCGGCCCCGCACGTCCGACCGCAGCCGGCGGGGCGGACCCGCACCGCGCCTCCCGGCCGGTCCCACCGACCGCCACCAGCGCGACGGACCCGCACCGCGCCTCCCGACCGACGCGACCGCGTCAGCAGTGCTCGGCGACGTACGCCGGGTCGGACGGCACCACGAGGTCCCGGTCCCGCAGGATCGTCATCGCGGGCCGTTCCGCCAGCGCGCACACCTCGGACCACGGCCGCCCGAGGGTGTCCGCGTACTCGACGTCGACCACCTGGTCGCCGTACACGTCGGTGTAGGCCGAGCACTCGTCGTACTGCACGCACTCCTCGGCGACCACGAAGTCGAAGCCCGTCCGCTGCCGTCCCGTCGCACCGAGCTGGGGCGTGTTCTTCTGCCCGACCGCGAGGCCGTGCGCGTGCCCGGTCCGCACCAGGTCGGCGGCGAGCGCGAGGTTGCCCGCCCGGGTCAGCCGCCCGTCGGAGCGCGTCCACGAGTCGAGGTTGTCGAACTCGACCGCCGCGAACCCGCGGTCGGCGCACCGGGCGACCACGGGCGACAGGACGGCGAGGACCTCGGCGCGCGTGGCGGCGGTCCTCGTGTCGAGCAGCACCTCGTCCGGCCAGCCGGGGTCGGACACCGGTTCGCCGTCCTCGTCGCGGAGCACCGCGTCGGGGTGGTGGTCGAGCCAGTCGTCGGTCTCGTCCGGCTGGGTCTGGAAGCCGTTGACGTAGCAGATCGAGTACACGCCCGCGGCGGGTCGGGCGGTGCTGTCCCGCTCGACGACCGTGACGTCCGCGGCGGGGGCGTACGCGCCGCCGAGCTGGTAGTCCGGCACGCCGCCGGTGGGCAGGGCGCGCACCCGTGCGCTGCTCGACGACGGCTCACCGGCGGTCGGGACCGGCGGGGCCTGCCGGGCCGACGCCACGCCGACGGGCGCGGTCGCGGACGGTGCGCCACCGCCCGCGCAGGCGGTGGCGCCGAGCACGAGGAGCACCGCCGTCGAGACCGCGACGAGAGCGGTGCGCGGGGTCGTCCGAGGGGCCACGAGCAGGATCATCGCACGCGCTCGGCGAACGCCCACTGCCCAGCGGGGCCGACGACCGCTATGCTGGGGGTACTCGAGGCGCCGATCGCCTCGTGCGTCGTACGGACGCCCCGAACTCCCGACCGGTCACCGGTCGATGATCACGCACCAGCACATCGGTGCCCAGGCTCTCTGCTGCGGCGACTGCGCCGGCCTCCCCGGCCGCGCAGGATCCCCGCCCGCGCGCCGGACACGAGCGCGCCCACGGCCGGCCCACGCCGGCTGGAAGGGTCATGATGACCGACTCCACCACCCGTTTCTCCGACCTGGGCGTCCCGGCCCCGATCGTCGACGTCCTCGCCCAGCAGGGCAAGGAGACCGCCTTCCCGATCCAGGCGGACACGCTCCCTGACTCGCTGCGCGGCAAGGACGTGCTCGGCCGCGGCCGCACCGGCTCGGGCAAGACCATCGCGTTCGCGATCCCCCTGGTCGCACGGCTCGCCGCCAACCCGAAGCAGCGCCGTGCCGGTCGACCGCGCGCCCTCGTGCTCGCCCCGACCCGTGAGCTCGCGACGCAGATCGACGCGACCCTCGCCCCGCTCGCGAAGGCCATGGGCCTGAACACCACGACCGTCTTCGGCGGCGTGGGCCAGGGCCGTCAGGTCGAGGCGTTCAACCGCGGCGTCGACGTCGTCGTGGCCTGCCCCGGCCGCCTCGCCGACCTCATGCAGCAGGGCCACGTGAAGCTCGACGCGATCGAGGTCACCGTCCTCGACGAGGCCGACCACATGGCCGACATGGGCTTCCTGCCCGGCGTCACGAAGATCATGCAGGCGACGCCCGAGAAGGGGCAGCGCCTGCTGTTCTCGGCCACGCTCGACAACGGCGTGGACAAGCTCGTCAAGAAGTTCCTGCACTCGCCGGTCATGCACTCCGTCGACGACGAGACCAGCCCCGTCGAGGCGATGACGCACCACCTCTTCGAGGCCGCCGACGCCGACGTGAAGAAGGACCTCGTCCGGATGCTCGCCTCGGGCACCGGCCGCCGCATCTTGTTCATGCGCACGAAGCACCACGCGAAGCGCCTGGCCAAGCAGCTCTCGAGCCAGGGCATCCCGGCCGTCGACCTGCAGGGCAACCTGTCGCAGGGCGCGCGCGAGCGGAACCTCGCGAAGTTCTCGTCCGGTGAGGCCCTCGTCCTCGTCGCCACCGACGTCGCCGCCCGTGGCGTGCACGTCGACCACGTCGAGCTCGTCGTGCACGTCGACCCGCCGACCGAGCACAAGGCGTACCTGCACCGTTCGGGCCGCACCGCGCGTGCCGGTTCCTCGGGCGACGTCGTCACGGTCACGCTGCCGGCCGAGCGCCGCGACGTGGCGCAGATGATGCGTGCCGCCGCCATCTCGGTCAAGCCGCAGCAGGTCACGGCGACCTCGCCCGCGGTCACCGCACTCGTCGGCGAGGTCGCTCCGATCCGCCACGTCGAGGAGCAGCCCGCCCAGCAGCAGCAGCGCCAGCGCCAGCCGCGCGTCGCGGACGCCGGTGGTGACGGCGGCGGTCGTCGCCGTGGTCGCGGCGCACGGTCGGGAGGCGCGGCCCAGCCCGCCTCGGCCGGTGCGTCGGTCGCGTCCGGCCGGTCCGGCAACGGGCGCGGCGGTCGTCCGGCGACCGAGGGTGCCGGCACGTCCGGTGGCCGCGGTGCCGGTCGCGGTGCGGCCTCGGGTGCCGCTGCGACGGGCGGTGGGCAGCGTCGTGGTGGCGCCGCCGGCCGTCGTGCGTCGAGCGACGTCGTGCGCGGTGGCTCCAGCGCCGTGTGGTCCTCCGACGGTGGGTACGCCGCCGGCCGCAGCAGCGGTTCGGAGACGGGCGGCCCCCGTCGCCGCTCCGGCTCGCGTCGGGCCACGCGTCCGGCGGGCTCTGCCGACCGCCACTGATCGGGCCCGCACCCCGCCGGCCACGGAGTCGGCCCGGCGGTCGGGTGTCGGCCTCCGGCTGAACCTGGACACCGGGTGCGAACCCGGTCGTCCGGCGGCGTAGGGTCTCCTGCACCGGACGCCGCGCGAGCGGCCGACGGGGAATCGTCCGTCGTTGGAAGGAGACCGTATGGCTGGCAGCGAAGAGAACCACACCGGCGAGAAGCTCGTCGGCAAGGTCAAGGAGGGTCTCGGCAACCTGACCGGCAACGACAAGCTGAAGGCCGAGGGTCAGACCGACCAGGCCAAGGCGTCGGCCAAGCAGGGCGTCGACGACGTCAAGGACGCGGCGCACGGCGTCGCGGACAGCCTCCGCAACGACAAGCACTGAAGCCGGTCTCCAGACCGCGCTGCGAAGCCCCCGGATCCGATCGGATCCGGGGGCTTCGTCGTGCACGGGGCGCCCGCGCGGGCGCGTGGCGCGTCAGTGCAGGGCTGGTGCGTCAGTGCAGGGCGCCGACGGAGGCGAGGCCGGCGCGGAGCAGGGTGCCGCGGCCTCCCTCCATCTCCTCGGCGACGGCGCCGGACGCCGCCTCCATCGGGCTCATCCACGTGAGCTCGAGTGCGTCCTGGCGCGGCTCGCACGTGCCCGTGACCGGGACGACGTAGGCGAGCGAGATCGCGTGCTGTCGCTCGTCGGTGAACACCGAGGCGCCGGGCAGCGGGAAGTACTCGGCCACCGTGAAGGGGGTCGGGCTCGCCGGCAGCTGCGGGAAGGCCATCGGACCGAGGTCCTTCTCGAGGTGCCGGAACAGTGCGGTCCGGATCGACTCGCCGAACATCACGCGGCCGGAGACGAGCGTGCGGGCGATCGACCCGCTCGGCGAGACGCGCAGGAGCACCCCGACCTCGGTCACGACGCCGAGGCCGTCGAGCCGGACGGGCAGGGCCTCGACGTAGCAGATGGGCAGCCGACGGCGGATGTTCGCGAGCTCCTCGTCGGACAGCCAGCCGGAGTCGGGGTCGGGGGTGCGCAGCGAGGCCATGCACCGTGTCTACCAGTCGGCCCGGCGAGTTCGGCGTACGGCGCGGCCTCCGGGGACGGCTAGCGTCGTCCCCGTGATCGATGCAGACCTCGTGCAGTGGACCCGGCCGGCCGAGGAGCGTGCGGGGACGCCGCTGCTCGTGATGCTGCACGGGGTGGGGTCGAACGAGCGCGACCTGCTCGGCCTGGCACCCGCGCTGCCCCTTGCCTGGACGACGGCATCGCTCCGCGCGCCGATGTCCTGGGGGCCGGGGTTCTCCTGGTACCCGCTCGGCACACCGGGCTCCCCAGCGCCGGGTCCCGTGGACGCCGCAGCCGAGGAGGTCCTGGCCTGGATCGACGGCGTCGCCGCCGCCCACCCGCGCATCGGGTTGCTCGGGTTCTCACAGGGGGGATCGATGGCGCTGCAGCTGCTGCGGGCCCGTCCGACGGGGTTCGCGTTCGCGGTGTCGCTGTCCGGCTTCGTCGTGCCCGTGACGGACGCCCGTGACGACGCCGTGGCCGCCGTCCGCCCGCGGGTGTTCCTCGGGCACGGGGACGCCGACCCGGTGATCCCCGCCGAGGCGACCGCACGGACGCAGGCATGGGCGGCGGCGCACGCCGACGTGACGGACCGGACGTACCCGGGCCTGCCGCACGCGGTCTCGGCGGCCGAGCTCGCCGACGTGGCCGGGTTCGTCGACGCCGCCTGACGTCGGCGGGGGTCGCTTGGTGGGCGACGGACGTGGCGGATGGAGCAGGAAACGTCGGGTGCGTGGCGCCGACCCGACGTCGTCTGCTCCGTCCGCGGGTCGCGGGGGCGACCGGTGACGGCCGGGAGGCGCGTGGCGGGCCCGCCACGCGCCTCCCGGCAGTCGTTCGGTCGCGTCGCGACGTGCGCCGCTAGTCGGCGAGGATCTGGAGCAGGTCCCGGCGGAGCTGGTCGACCTCGGCGGTCGCCGCCTTCGTCTGCTCGTCGGTCGCGCTCGTCCGGTAGACGTGCAGCACGCCCGTCACCTTCCGGAACGCCTCGACGAACTCGCGCTGCGTGTCGGGCATGCCGGGTGCGGACGCGAACGCCGCGGCGATCTCGTCCGCCTTCGCCTCGGCCTCGGCCCGGCCCGCGTCGGTGAGCTCGAAGAGCGTCTTGCGACCGTCGCCGGTGGCGACGACGAGGTCCTCGTCGACGAGCTGCTGCAGCGTCGGGTAGACCGAGCCGGGGCTCGGCTTCCAGGCGCCGTCGGTGCGCTCGGCGATCGTCTTGATCACGGCGTAGCCGTTCTGCGGCCCCTCGGCGAGGAGGCCGAGGATCGCCAGGCGGACGTCGCCGCGGCGGCGGCGTTCGCGGCCGGGGCCACCGCCGGGCCCGAAGCCGGGGAAGCCGGGACCGAAGCCCGGGAGGCCGCGTCCGCCGGGGCCGAAGCCGCCGCGTCCGCCGTGGTCGTGGTCACCGCGGTCCCGGCCGGGGAAGCCGTGGCCGTGGTGCTGCCGTGCACCGCCGAAGCGGGGGCCGCGGGGGCCGGAACCGCGCTCGTCGCGTCGGCCGTGCGTGTGGTTCATCTGGTCGTCGTGCATCGGGTGCATGAGGACTCCTTCGTGGTCGTGGGTTCCGATCGGGACCCCTTCAGTCATTGTCGTATCGCGATGCGTCAACGATAGATCGCTAACTATCGTTGTGTCAAGGAGTTGCTTCCTCGGCCCGCTGTCGGTGGCCGCGGGCAGGATGGGACGGACCATGACGGACGTCCTCGAGCGCTTCTCCCCCGCCACCGCCGAGTGGTTCCGCGGCGCGTTCGCGGCACCGACCGCCGCACAGGCCGGCGCGTGGGACGCCGTCTCCACCGGGCAGCACGCCCTGGTGGTCGCCCCGACCGGCTCCGGCAAGACCCTGGCGTCGTTCCTGTGGTCGATCGACCGGCTCATCAGTGCCACCGACCGGCCCCCTGCCAAGCAGCGCACGCGCGTGCTCTACGTCTCCCCGCTGAAGGCGCTCGGCGTCGACGTCGAGCGGAACCTCCGCAGCCCGCTCGTCGGCATCACGCAGACCGCCCGCCGGCTCGGGACGGAGCCGCCCGAGGTCACGGTCGGCGTCCGCAGCGGCGACACCCCCTCGTCCGACCGGCAGCGCCTGCTCCGGCAGCCGCCGGACATCCTCATCACGACGCCCGAGTCGCTGTACCTCATGCTGACCTCGGCGGCGCGGGAGACCCTGGTGAACGTCGACACCGTCATCGTGGACGAGGTGCACGCGGTCGCGTCGTCGAAGCGCGGGGCGCACCTCGCCGTGTCGCTCGAGCGGCTCGACGACCTGCTCGACAAGCCGGTGCAGCGCATCGGGCTGTCCGCGACGGTGCGTCCGGCGGAGGAGGTCGCCCGGTTCCTCGGCGGCCGTGCGCCGGTCACGATCATCGCCCCGCCCGCGCAGAAGACGTTCGACCTGCGGGTCGTCGTGCCCGTCGACGACATGACCGAGCTCGGCGCTCCCCCGGTCGGGGCCGACGCCACCGAGTCGCCGACCAACGGCTCGATCTGGCCGCACGTCGAGGAACGCGTGGTCGACCTCGTCGAGGAGCACCGGTCGACCATCGTGTTCGCGAACTCGCGGCGCCTGGCCGAACGCCTGACCGCCCGGCTCAACGAGATCCACGAGGAACGGGTCCTCGCGGCGCGGGACGACCGCGAACCGGCGACCGTCGGGGCTGTCGGTACCGCCGGGACCGTGGGCCCGGTGACGCAGTCGCCCGGTCGTGCGTCCGCGCACGCCCCGGTCGCGCAGCCGAAGCGGCCGCCGGCGCAGGTGATCGGGCAGTCCGGGCAGACGGACGGCGGTGGCTCCGACCCCGCGGTCCCCGTGCTGGCCCGCGCGCACCACGGTTCGGTGTCCAAGGACCAGCGCGCGATCATCGAGGACGACCTGAAGTCCGGGCGGCTGCGCTGCGTCGTCGCGACGAGCTCGCTCGAACTCGGCATCGACATGGGCGAGGTCGACCTGGTCGTCCAGGTCGAGGCGCCACCCTCGGTCGCGAGCGGTCTGCAGCGCGTCGGGCGTGCGGGACACCAGGTGGGCGAGATCTCGCGGGGCGTGCTGTTCCCGAAGCACCGCGCCGACCTCGTCAACAGCGCGGTGACCGTCGAGCGGATGGTGTCCGGGCAGATCGAGTCGATCTCGGTGCCCGCGAACCCGCTCGACGTGCTCGCCCAGCACACGGTGGCGGCGGGGGCGATCGACACGGTCGACGTCGAGCACTGGTTCGACCTCGTGCGGCGCAGTGCCCCGTTCAGTTCACTGCCGCGCTCCGCGTTCGAGGCGACGCTCGACCTCGTCACCGGGCGGTACCCGAGCGACGAGTTCGCCGAGCTGCGCCCCCGCTTGGTGTGGGACCGCGTGCACGGCACCCTGACCGGTCGCCCCGGCGCACAGCGGCTCGCGGTGACCAGCGGCGGGACGATCCCCGACCGTGGCATGTTCGGCGTCTTCATGGTCGGCGAGAAGGCATCGCGCGTCGGTGAGCTCGACGAGGAGATGGTCTACGAGTCCCGCGTCGGCGACGTGTTCGCCCTCGGGGCGACGAGCTGGCGCATCGAGGAGATCACGCACGACCGCGTCATCGTCAGCCCCGCGTTCGGGCAACCGGGTCGCGTGCCGTTCTGGAAGGGCGACGGCATCGGCCGGCCCGCCGAACTCGGCCGCGCCACCGGGGCCTTCGTGCGCGAGGTCGACGGCGCCTCCGACGAGGACGCCCGCGCCAGGGTCGCCGCTGGCGGACTCGACGAGCGCGCCGTGACGAACCTGCTGACCTTCCTGCGCGACCAGCGCGAGGCGACCGGGCACGTGCCGAACGACACGACGCTGCTCGTCGAGCGGTTCCGCGACGAGCTCGGTGACTGGCGGCTCATCCTGCACTCGCCGTACGGCATGCAGGTGCACGCGCCGTGGGCCCTGGCGGTCGGCGCGCGACTCCGCGAGCGGCACGGCATCGACGGCGACGCGATGGCGGCCGACGACGGCATCGTCGTGCGCATCCCCGAGACCGACGCCGAACCCCCTGGTGCCGACCTGTTCGTGTTCGAGCGCGACGACCTCGAGGCACTCGTGACCGACGAGGTGGGCGGCTCGGCGCTGTTCGCCGCCCGGTTCCGCGAGTGCGCGGCGCGGGCGCTCCTGCTCCCGCGCCGGAACCCGGGGCAGCGGTCCCCGCTCTGGCAGCAACGGCAGCGGGCGTCGCAGCTGCTCGACGTCGCCCGGAAGTACCCGTCGTTCCCGATCGTGCTCGAGACCGTGCGCGAGGTGCTGCAGGACGTGTACGACGTGCCGGCGCTGCTCGGCATCTCCGACCAGATCGCCGAACGGAGCATCCGGCTGGTCGAGCGCGAGACCGAGCAGCCGTCGCCGTTCGCCCGGTCGATCCTGTTCGGCTACGTCGCGGCCTTCATGTACGAGGGCGACTCCCCGCTGGCCGAACGCCGAGCGGCGGCGCTGTCACTCGACTCGACGCTGCTCGGCGAGCTGCTCGGTCGGGCGGAGCTCCGCGAGCTCCTCGACCCGACCGTCATCGACACGGTCGAGCGCGACCTGCAGCGGCTGTCGCCCGACCGCCGCGCGCGGGACGCCGAGGGCGTCGTCGACGTGCTCCGCCTGGTCGGGTCGCTCGACGTCGCCGAGGTGACGGCGCGCAGCTGGCTCGCCGACGAGGCCGACCAGCAGGCCGCGGTCGCGACGGTGCAGACGACCCTCGAGGCCCTGGAGCGCGACCGCCGCGTGCTCTCGTTCAGCCAGGCCGGCACGACGCGGTGGTCGGTCATCGAGGACGCGTCACGCCTCCGGGACGCCATCGGGGTCCCGCTGCCGATCGGCGTCCCCACCGCGTTCGTCGAACCCGTGGCCGACCCGCTCGGCGACCTCGTCGGCCGGTACGCCCGGTCGCACGGGCCGTTCTCGCTGCCCGACGCCGCCGCCCGACTCGGGCTCGGGGTCGCCGTCGTGCAGGACACCCTGCGCCGCCTGGTCGCCGACCGACGCGTCGTCGAGGGTGAGTTCCGTCCCGACCGCCAGGGCGCCGAGTGGTGCGACGCCGAGGTCCTCCGACGCATCCGCACGAAGTCACTCGCGGCACTCCGGCACGAGGTCGAACCGGTCTCCCCGGACACCCTGGCGCGGTTCCTGCCGGCGTGGCAGCACGTGCACACGCCGGGCACCCGTGGCGGGCTGCGCGGGGTCGACGGCGTGCTCCAGGTCATCGACCAGCTCGCCGGGGTCGCCCTGCCGGCCAGCGCGTGGGAGACGCTCGTGCTGCCGTCCCGCGTCACCGACTACTCGACGAGCATGCTCGACGAGCTCACGGCCACGGGCGAGGTGCTGTGGTCCGGCGGCGGCACCCTGCCCGGCAACGACGGCTGGATCCGCCTGCACCTCGCCGACACCGCCGGGACGACCCTCGCCGAACCGGCCGGCGACGAGACGACCGAGCTCCAGCGCGACGTGCTCGGTGCGCTCGCGGGCGGTGGCGCGTACTTCTTCCGGCAGCTCGGCCAGGCCGTCGGCAGCACCGACGACCAGGCCCTGACCACGGCCCTCTGGGACCTCGTCTGGGCCGGCCAGATCACGAACGACACCTTCGCACCGCTCCGGGCGATGCTCGGCGGTCGTGCGAAGAGCACGAGTGCCCCGCGGACCCGCGCCTACCGGGGTCGCCGCCGCCCGACGCTGCCGTCGCAGTCCGGGCCGCCCTCGGTCGGCGGTCGCTGGTCGTTGCTCCCGCTCGCCGAGTCCGACGCCACCGTGCGCGCCGCGGCGACGGCCGAGCAGCTGCTCGAGCGCTACGGCGTCGTGACCCGGGGAGCCGTGCAGGTCGAGGGCGTGCGCGGCGGGTTCGCGGGCGTCTACCGGGTGCTGAGCCGCTTCGAGGAGTCCGGTCGTGCACGGCGCGGGTACTTCGTCGAGGGACTCGGCGCCGCACAGTTCGCGACGGGACCGACGGTCGACCGGATGCGGACGTACGCCCGCGACCTCGACGACGAGGCCCGCCCGGACCGCGACCACGACCGCAGCGCGCTCACCCTCGCCGCGACCGACCCCGCGAACCCGTACGGTGCGGCGTTGCCGTGGCCCTCCGACGACGCCCCGGCGCCGCAGGACGACGCCGACCAGGCCGTCGCCGGTGGTGGGGCGGCTGGCACCTCGCCGAGCACGTCGTCCTCCGGCACGGCTGCGCGCGCGGTGACCGGCTCCTCCGCCGGCGGGACCACCGGCGGGCGCGGACACCGGCCGGGGCGCAAGGCGGGCGCGCTCGTCACGACCGTCGACGGGCGGCTCGCCGTCTACGTCGAGCGCGGCGGGAAGTCGGTGCTGACCTTCACGGACGACCCGGCCGACCTCGCCGCGGCCGCCGCGTCGATCGCCGCCGTGGTGCGCTCCGGGCTGAAGAAGCTCGCGGTCGAGCGGGTGGACGGGGACTTCGTGCTCGAGACCCCCCTCGGGTCGGCGCTGCGCGAGGCGGGGTTCACGGCGACCCCGCAGGGACTGCGGCTCCGTGTCTGAGGCGACGCACGCCGCGCGGGAGCGCCGCGCACACGCGATCGACGCGATCGACGCGATCCGCGCCCTGCGGACGCGCGCTGCGCACGCGACCGACGGGACCGACCCGACCCGCGCCTCCCGGCCGCGCCGCGCGCACGCGACCCGCGGGACCGACCCGACCACCCGCCGTCCCACACCGACCACTCCGGGGGTGCTCCGTGCCCGAGGGTGACACCGTCTTCCGCGCGGCCCGACGCCTGCACACCGCGCTCGCGGGCAAGGTGCTGACGCGCTCCGACTTCCGTGTGCCGGCGTACGCGACGCTCGACCTCGTCGGCCGCACCGTCGACGAGGTGGTCCCCCGCGGCAAGCACCTGCTCCACCGGATCGGCGACCTGACCGTGCACTCGCACCTCAAGATGGAGGGTCGGTGGGACGTCTACGCGCCCGGCGAACGCTGGCGCCGGCCGGCGCACCAGGCGCGCGCGGTCCTCGACGCGGAGGACGTCTCGACCGTCGGCTTCACGCTCGGCGTCCTCGAGGTCGTGCCGCGCGACCAGGAGTCCGAGGTCGTCGGGCACCTCGGGCCGGACCTGCTCGGTCCGGACTGGGACGCCGACGTCGCGCTCGCGAACCTCACGGCCGACCCCGCGCGGCCCGTCGGCCTGGCGTTGCTCGACCAGCGGGTGCTCGCCGGGCTCGGCAACGTCTACCGCAACGAGCTCTGCTTCCTGCGCGGGGTGCTGCCCACGCGACCGGTCGGCCAGGTTCCGGACCCGGCACGGGTCATCGCGTTGGCGAGCCGGCTCATCCTGGCGAACCGGGACCGGAACGCCCGCGTGACGACCGGCGTCGACCGGCCCGGACGACGGTTCTGGGTGTACGGCCGGGCGGGCAAGCCGTGCCTGCGGTGCGGGACGCCGATCCGGCACGGCGAGCTCGGCGACTCCGAGCTGACGCTGCGGGACACCTACTGGTGCCCGCGCTGCCAGACCTGAGGATCACGTCCCGGGACGGCGCGGGCACGGCCGGGAGGCGCGGCACCGGCCCGGCGAACGGGTCGCGTCGGCAGGTCGGTCGCCTCGTCGCGGGCGGACGGTCGGATCAGCGGTCGGCGGCCTCGACGACGCAGCTCTCGACGCGCTTCGCCGCGTCGGAGTCCTCGCTGAAGGAGTCGGGCGCCGGGGAGGCCGAGCGGCTCTCGTCGGCGGTCGCGTCCTTCGCCGCGGAGTTCACCGCGTAGAGCTCCCCGTCGAACCCGTCCTTCGTCGGGTCCTCGGTGGTCGCCCAGACCGTGACCTCGTCGTCGTTCGCGTCCTTGCTGTCGGACGGGACGATGGATGCGCCGAGGTACCAGCCGCCGTCGGCCTTCGTCACGTTCGCGAACTCGGTGGTGTCGTGCGGGCCGACCGCCGTGCCGATCGCGTCGACCGCGGCGCTGGAGGCGACCCCGCAGTCCGACGCCGACTGCGACTTCTCCTCGGAGCCCGGGACCTTGCCGACCGGGTCGATGTTCTGCGCGCCGCCGGGGTCGCACGCCGTGAGCAGCAACGCGATGGTGGCGGCACCGAGCAGCGCCGTGGTGGTCTTCGCTCGCAGGTTCATGGGCCGGACGGTAGGCGCACGGGGGTGTGCGGTGCCGCAGACCGTCCGGGAAGCGAACGCCGCCCGGGCCACCGCAGCCGGGGGAGGCAGCGTCGGCAGGTGCGCGCGGCGGAGTGTCGCCGCTCGCACCCGCCGATGCCGCCGTCCCCGACGCAGGTGGCGCGCTGGGTGCGCGTCGGCACGGGCACCGGGCGTCAGACGGCGGCGGGACGCTCCCCGAGGGGTCGGCGGCGCAGTTCCGGCCGGAGGAGCGCCGGCGGCTCGTACTGCTGGTCGAGCCGACGGACGTCGGTGCCGGGCGGGACGATCGCGTCGATGCGGTCGAGCACCTCGTCGGACAGGACCACGTCGGCCGCGGCGAGCAGGTCGTCGAGCTGTTCAGACGACCGCGGTCCGATGAGGGCGCTGGTCACCCCCGGGTGGGCGATCGCGAACGCCAGGGCGAGGTGGGTCATCGGGATGCCGGTGTCCTCGGAGAGTGCGACGACCTGCTCGACCGCGTCGATCCGCCGCTCGTCCTGGTCGTGGCGGAACATGCCGACGCGAGCGAGGTCGGTCTCCTGTCCACGACGGAACCGGCCCGTGAGCATCCCACCCGCGAGCGGGCTCCAGACGAGCGTGCCCATGCCGTACCGCTGGGCGACCGGCAGGACCTCGCGCTCGATGCCGCGGTTGAGGATCGAGTAGGTGGGCTGTTCGGTGCGGAAGCGCTCGAGGCCGCGACGTTCCGAGGTCCACTGCGCCTCGACCTGCATCGACGCCGGGAAGTCCGAGCTGCCGATCATCCGGACCTTGCCGCTCCGCACGAGGTCGGTGAGGGCGGACAGCGTCTCCTCGAGGTCGACCGTGTCGTCGGGCCGGTGCGCCTGGTACAGGTCGATGTGGTCGGTCTGCAGGCGGCGGAGCGAGTCCTCGACCGCGCGGGTGATCCAGCGACGGGAGTTGCCACGACGGTTCGGGTCGTCGCCCATCGGGCCGTTGAACTTGGTGGCGAGGACCACGTCGTCGCGTCTGCCGGCGAGCGCCTTGCCGAGGAGGACCTCGGATCCGCCCTGGGAGTAGCGGTCGGCGGTGTCGATGAGGTTGATGCCGGCGTCGAGTGCACGGTGGACGATGCGGATCGAGTCCCGTTCGTCGCCGTTGCCGATCCGGCCGTCGGTGCCGAGCATCATGGCCCCGAGGGCGAGCGGGCTCACCTGGACACCGGTCCTGCCGAGGGTGCGGTACTGCACGGGATGCCTCCTGTCCGTGGCGTCCCGAGCTCCGGTGTCCTATCGTGGTCCGAAGTGGAACGCTCTTCCGGAAGCATACGGAACGGCTTTCCGTTTACGCAACCCCCGATCGGAGGACCCGTGCGCGCCGACGCCCGCCGCAATCTCGACGCCCTCGTCGACGCCGCTCGCGAGGTCTTCGCCGAACACGGTGTCGACGCCCCGGCGAAGGTGATCGCGGACCGGGCCGGGGTCGGGGTGGGCACGCTCTACCGGCACTTCCCGTTGCGGTCCGACCTGGTCGTCGCGGTCTTCCGGCAGGCCGTCGAGGACTGCGCGGACGCCGCCGGGACGCTCAGCGCGGAGCACGCACCGGACGAGGCGCTCGCGCTGTGGCTCCGTCGGTTCACGGGGTTCGTCGCGACGAAGCGGGGGCTCGCCGCCGCGCTGCAGTCGGGCGACCCGGCGTTCGAGGGGCTGCACCCCTACTTCATCGATCGCCTCGGCGGCGCGCTGACCGGGCTCCTCGACGCCGCGTCGGCCGCCGGGTCCATCCGCAACGACCTCGACGCCACCCAGCTCCTCCGTGCGGTCGCAGACCTGTGCCACGGAGCGCCCACGACCGAACAGAGCCAGCACCTCGTCGGGCTGCTCGTCGACGGGCTGCGCTGGCGGGCGACCGCCTGACGGCTCGCGCCGGTCCGGCGCCGACCCGGCCGGGGAACAGGACCCGCGCCGCAGTCGAGCGTGGCGGTGGGCCGACCGCTCAGGCGGGCTGGTGCAGGCGCTCGCGGACCGTCGAGCGCACGGCGTCCGTCACGCGCTCGAGCAGCGGCGACGCCAGGTTCCACCGCTGCCACCACAGGGCGACGTCGGCGCGGCGTCCGGGGGTCAGCTCCACGAGCGAGCCGTCCCGCAGGCCCGCGGTGCACTGGGCCTCGGGCAGCAGCCCCCAGCCGAAGCCGAGCACGACCGCACGCGCGAAGTCCGCCGAGGTCGGGACGAAGTGCCGCGGACCCTGCGGCGCGTGGCCGAGCACCCGTCGCAGGTACCCCTGCTGCAAGTCGTCGTCGCGGTCGTAGTCGACGAGCGGCACCCGGTCGAGCCGTGCCGTCATGCGGCGTTCGGTGTCCGCACCCCCGAGGTAGCGGGCGACGAACGCCGGGGAGGCCACGGCCCGGTACCGGTCGACGCCGAGCGGGACCGAGGAACAGCCCTGCACCGGGTCCGCCTCGGCCGTGACCGCCGCCATGACGGTGCCGGCACGGAGGAGCTCCGCCGTCCGGTCCTGGTCGGCGCGGTGCAGGTCGAACACGACCTCGGTGTCGGCCCGGACCAGGGCGAGCGCGTCGAGGAACCACGTCGCGAGGGTGTCCGCGTTCACGGCGAGCGGGATCGACGGGACCCCCTCGGCGTCGGTGCCGCCACCGCCGAGCGCCCGCTCCGTCTCGTCGTCGAGGAGTCGGGCCTGCCGCGCGTGCCGGAGGACGACCTCGCCGTCGGCGGTCGGCGCGACGGGCGTGGTCCGCTGGAGCAGGACCCGGCCGAGCTGCTGCTCCATCGCCTTGATGCGCTGCGACACCGCGGACGGCGTGATCGACAGGGCACGCGCCGCGGCGTCGAGCGTGCCGTGGTCGACGGCGGCGAGCAGGGTCTCGAGGTGGTCGCGGTGCAGCCGGAGCATGCAGCGCAGCTTACGGTGCTGCAGGAACGTGAGCTGGACTGCATTCACGCGCGCTCGTAGCGTCGAGGGCGTGGACATCCTCCTGCCCCTGCTCGCCGGCCTCGGCACCGGTCTCGCCCTCATCGTGGCGATCGGCGTGCAGAACGCGTACCTGCTCCGGCTCGCGGTGAGCACGCCGCTCCGGGTCGTGGTCGCGGCAGTGGCGGTGTGTGCACTCTCGGACGCCGTGCTCATCGTCGCGGGGGTCCTGGGCGTCGGGGTCGTGGTGGAGCGGTTCCCGGTCGCGCTCGTCGTGGTGCGGTTCCTCGGGGCGGCGTTCCTGCTCACGTACGGCGTGCTCGCGGCGCGGCGGGCGCTCCGGCCCTCGGGCGACGCGATGCGGGTCGACCCCGTCGCGGACGACGGGACGCCTGATCTCCCGACCACGGATGACGCGGAGCTGGACGACCGGGGCACGCCCGACGCGGTGCGGGCCGACCGGGCCGCGCCCGACGCGGTGCGGGGCGAGCCGGCCGCGCTGCGGGCCGAGCCGGCCGCGGGCCAGACCGCGGTGGCGCGCGCAGGGGTGGCGGCGACCACCACCGGGACCGCACCGTCGGGGCGGACGCGGGTCGCGCCTCCCGGCCGGACCGTGGCGACCACGCGCACGGCCGTGCCGACGATGCGGACCGCCGTCCTGACCATGCTCGTGTTCACGTGGGCGAACCCGCACGTGTACCTGGACACGCTCGTGTTCCTCGGCTCCGTGGCGAACCAGCAGGGCGTCGACGACCGCTGGTGGTGGACCGTCGGGGCGGTCGCCGCGAGCTGCGTGTGGTTCGGCGCCCTCGGGTTCGGCGGGCGACTGCTCCGGCCGCTGTTCGCGCGTCCGCTGACGTGGCGCGTGTTCGACGGCCTCGTCGCCGTGGTGATGCTGTCGTTCGGCGCGCTCCTGGCCGTCGGGGCGTAGCCGGGCCCTGGCCTGGGCTGGGCTGGGCTGGGCAGGGCAGGGCAGGGCCGTGGCGCGACGTGGCGCGACGTGCTGCCGCACAACAGAAAGCACCTCGCGCCACGGCGATCCGTGGTGCGAGGTGCTTCCCGTTGTGCCCGAGCGCGGCAGGCCGGGCGAACGCGGCCGTCCCGGCGAGCGCGGCAGGCCGGCACGACGGCCGCCCCGGCCGCCCCCTACTGCAGGCCCTTGCCCACCCGGCTGTTCCGGCGGCTGTACCCGAAGTAGATCGCGAAGCCGATGACCAGCCACACGATGAAGCGCAGCCACGTCTCGACCTCGAGGTTGAGCATGAGCCAGAAGCACAGCACCGCCGAGAGGATCGGCAGCACCGGCACCCACGGCACCCGGAAGGCGCGGGGTGCGTCCGGCCGGGTCTTGCGCAGCACGACGATGCCGATCGACACGAGCACGAAGGCCGACAGCGTGCCGATGTTGATCATGCCCTCGAGGCGCTCGACCGCGGTGAACCCGGCGATGAACGCGACGATCACACCGGCGACGACCTGCACGCGCACGGGCGTCTGCGTCTTCGGGTTCGTCTTCGAGAACCAGCGCGGCAGCAGGCCGTCACGGCTCATCGAGAACACGATGCGCGAGAGCCCGAGGAGCAGCACCATGACCACCGTGGTGAGGCCGATGAGCGAGCCGATCGCGATGATGCCCGCGGCCCACGGCAGCCCGACGATGTCGAAGGCCGAGGCGAGCGAGGGGGCGTCCTCCTGCGCGAGCCGCTGGTACGAGACCATGCCGGTGATGACGATGCTGACGCCGATGTAGAGCAGGGTGACGATGCCCAGGCCGATGAAGATGCCGCGCGGCAGGGTCTTCTGCGGGTTCTCGGTCTCCTCGGCGCTCGTCGCGACGACGTCGAACCCGATGAACGCGAAGAAGACGAGCGACGCCGCGGCGAGCAGCCCGAACACGCCGTACTGCGCGGGTGCGGCACCGGTCACGAAGGACACGAGCGACTGCGTGAGGACGCCGCCCTCGGCACCCTTCGTCGGCTCGGCCGGCGGGACGAACGGGGCGAAGTTCGCCGCCTTGACGAAGAACGCGCCGGCGATGATCACGAAGACGACGATCGCGACCTTGATGACCGTGATCACCGCGGACACCCGCGACGACAGCCGTGTGCCGAACGCGAGCAGGAACGTGAACACGCCGACGATCAGGACCGGCCCCCAGGTGAAGCCGATCGGACCGAGCTGGATGGTGTCCGGGACGTCGATGCCGAACACGCCGAACGCGGTGCTCAGGTAGATGCCCCAGTACTTCGCGATCACGGCGCTCGCGGTGAGCGTCTCGAGGATGAGGTCCCACCCGACGATCCACGCGAGCAGCTCGCCCATCGTGGCGTACGTGAAGGTGTACGCGGAGCCGGCGACCGGGATCGTCGACGCGAACTCGGCGTAGCACATGATCGCGAGACCGCACGTGACGGCGGCGAGCAGGAACGAGATGATGACGCTCGGCCCGGCGAAGTTCGCGGCGGCGTTCGCGCCGACCGAGAAGATGCCGGCGCCGACGGCGACCGCGATGCCCATCGCGGCGATGTCGAACGTCTTGAGGGACCGCTTGAGCGAGCGACCCTTCTCCTCGGAGTCGGCGAGGGAGGCCTCGATCGACTTGATGCGGAGCGGTGATGCCATGGGGGTTCCCGTCATCGGCTGGCGGTGGACCCCGTGAGGGTACTGGTGTACCAGCCCGTCACGCAAACGGTGATGTACCGGGGCGGACAGCGGACGGGAGGCGCGGTGCGGCTCGGCGGGCGGGCTGCGGTCCGCCGTCGGGACGGTCCACCGCCGCGGGCTGCGGTCCGCGCCCGGGGCCGCGACCGCGGCCTGTGGGCTACAGGGTCGTGCGGTTCAGGCGCCGCGGCGCCACTCGGCGAGGAAGCGGGCGCCGGCCTCGTCGTGGATGACCCCGGCGGGCGCGGTGAGCACCGGGTACGGCGTCTCCGGGACCCCGTCGGCGGGACGGACATCGACGTGCGCGACGTCGTGGCCGTTCGCGTGCAGCCAGTCCGCCATCGCGTAGTCGCTGCGGGAGTCGCCCATCGTCCGCCAGGTCACGGGGAGCTCGCCGTCCTCGGCCAGCAGCTCGAGGGAGCGCTCGGCGCCCATGTCCTTGCCGGAACGGTCGGACTCCACGTCGGTCGAGATGATCGTCGGGTCCACTCGCCACTGCACGGCACCGGTCGCGTCGGGCCGCACGTCGTCGAGCCGTCGGACACCGAGGCCCCGGCGCTCGAGGGCGGCCATCGCCTTCGCGTCGAACTCGGCCTGGCGGGCGAGGTACGTCGCGTTCGGCACCTCGACGCGCTGCTCGATCGACACCATCGCGCGCTTCGTCTCGTCGAAGAACACCAGGTCGGCGTACTCGTCGCGGACCAGCTCGCGCATCTCGTCGGCGAAGTCCCGCGGGAGGGCGAGGTCCTCGGCGACGGTCAGCTCGCCCGTGCCGCCCTCGTACTGCGGGCCGATCGAGCACCAGACGGCGCCCTTCTCGCACACGGCGTGGACCCGGCCGCCGGCGGCGAGGCCCCCGGCGAGCAGCGGTGCGACGACCTCCTGCCGGATGAAGGCGTCGCTCCGACCGGTGTTGAAGACGATCGGGACGCCCTCGGCGGCGAGCGCGACGAGGTCCGTGACGATCGACTCGATCGCGATGGTCCGGGTCACGGGGCTGGCGAGGGGGCCGTCGACGTCGAGCAGCAGGCCGAGGCGGGGAGCAGTCACGGCCCCATCCTCTCGCAGTCGAGAGGCGATCGGGCGCGGGCAGCGGCTGACGGCCGACGGCAGACGGCCGAGTACGACCGACGCCCACAGGCTCAGCCGGCTGCGCCCACCCCGGCGAACCGGTCGACCAGGTCGGCGAGCACCGCCGGGTCCGGCACGTGGCCCTGCCCGTGGACGACGAGGTGCCGCGACCCGGGCACGGCCTCGGCGAGCGCGGCGGCTGCGGCGCGCATCCAGTCGGGGCTCGCGTCACCCGCAGCGACGAGGACCGGGACCCCGATCGAGGAGGCCACCCGCTCGGGGACGGCCAGGCCGCCGAGCACCCGGACGTCCCGGGCGAGCACGTGCGCGTCGGTCAGGAGCGCCCGCCACAGACCGGACCGCAGCCGCAGCGCGGTGACGTGCCCCATCGGCAGGCCGAGCACCTGACCGAGGAACGCGCGGACCGCCTGCGCCCGTCGGCCCGCGGCGACGTGCTCGTCCAGGGCGTCTGCGAACAGGACGTCGTCGGCGTGCGGGTCGACGGTCGCGCGGTACGGCGGTTCCCAGAGCACGGCACGTCGGATCGGGACACCGGCGGCGAGGGCACGGACGAGGAGTCCGGCACCGACGCACGTGCCCAGCGCGTCGACCGGCCCCTCGACCGAGGCGACGACCGCCGCGACGTCCTCGACCTCGCGCTCGATCGACCACGGCAGGGTGTCGCCGCTCGCGCCGCGCCCACGGCGGTCGACCGTGACGACCCGGTAGCGGTGGCGGAGGGTGTCGACGAGTGCGTCGAGGGCCGGGGTCCCGTGGTGGTCCCACGCCCCGCCGAGGACGAGCAGTGTCGGCCCGGTACCGGACTCCGAGACGGCGAGGACCGTCCCGTCCCGGGAGACGACCGTGCGGTCGAGGGGCCGGTCGACGTGCATGGTGTCCTCGTGGTCGTTCGGTGGTGCTGCTGCGGGGGTCTTCGGGACGACCGTGCGGGTGTCCCCGAAGCATGACAGGCCCCCGCTGTGCCGTCACCACCCGCGTCCAGGGGGAGACCGACCGCACCGTCCGCACCCGCACGGCCCCGGTCAGACCAGCGCCGTGACCCCCACGGACTCCCGCTCGAGCAGCGACCGCTTGACGTCGAGCCCCCACGCGAACCCGCCGAGGCTGCCGTCCGACCGCAGCACCCGGTGGCACGGCACGAACAGCGCCGGGGCGTTCCGCGCGCAGACGCTGGCCGCGGCGCGCACCGCATCGGGTCGGCCCATCGCCGCCGCGAGCTCGGTGTAGGTCAGGACGGTGCCGGCCGGGATCGCCCGGAGCTGACGCCACCCCTCGGTGAACAGCTCGGTGCCGGCCTGCCGCACCGGGACCTGCATCGCGTGCTCGACCTCGCCCGCGTAGAACGCGTCGACCGCCTCGGCAGCGGCGACCCGGCCGTCGGTGATGCGCTCGGGACGGTGCCGTTCGGCGAGCCGACCGACGATGCGCGCGGCGTCGTCGGTCCACCCGGAGGCGAGGACGCGCCCGTCGGCGTCCTCGAGCACGGTGAAGGGGCCGTCGGGGGTGTCCAGCGTCTGGATGGTCGCGTCGTTCATCGGGGGTCCTCCTGCGGGGTCGTCGTCGTGGTCGTCGTGGTCGCACCGGTCGGCACCGCGACCGTCGCCGCGGCCCGCTCGGCGGCGGCACCCGCGCGGTCGACGATCGGTCGCCAGCAGTGCATCGTCAGGTAGCTCCGCCACGGCGCCACCTGCTCCGACCGTAGGGACAGCTCGCGCGTCGCACCGGGCAGCCCGAGTTCCTGTGCACCGTTCCGCACCGCGAGGTCGCTGTGGAGGAAGACGTCCGGGTGGTGGCGGACCCGCAGCGCGACGTAGTCGGCGGTCCACGGCCCGATGCCCTTCACCGCGAGGAGCCCGGACCGCAGCTCGTCGAGGGACTGCCCGGCGTCGACCACGAGCGACCCGTCGGCGAGCGCCGCAGCCACCCGCAGGATCGTCTCCACACGGGCCGTGGGGCCGCGCAGGACCTCGCGACCGCGGGCGGCGATCGTCGCGGCGTCCGGGAACAGCAGCCCGCCGGGCAGGATCTCCTCGGCGACCGGGGTACCGAGCGCCGCGACGAGCCGGGTCTGCGCCGTCCGGGCCGCCGCCACCGACACCTGTTGGCCGATCAGGGTGCGGAACAGCACCTCGTGCGCGTCGACGTGGCCGGGCAGTCGGATCCCGGGCACCCGGTCGACGGCCGCGGACAGCTCCGGCAGGGTGGCGAGCACCGCGTCGACGGCCAGCGGGTCCGCGTCGAGGTCGAACAGCGACCGCACCCGTGCCACGAGCGTCGGGAGGTCGGACAGGGTGGTGAGCCGCACGCGGAGGGCGACCCCGGTGCGCCCCGCGCGCGACCCGGCCCCGTCGGGGACCGCAGCGGAGGCGGTGAAGCGGGCCGGGCCTCCCGGCAGTGCCACCAGCCGTCCGTAGGCGGTGACCCGCCCCGCGGCGTCGCGGTCCACCTGCTCCAGCCCGGGCAGGGCGTGCAGCGCGTGCCAGTCGAGCAGGCCCTGCACGTCGAACGGCGCACGTGCGGGCAGGTGCACGTGCAACCAGCCGTCCGTCGCGGGCTGCAGGACCCGTCCGGCCCGCAGGGCGGTCGGCGTGACGGCGAAGACCTCGCGCACGGTGTCGTTGAACTGCCGCACGCTCGCGAACCCGGCCGCGAAGGCGACGTCGGCGACGGGCAGGTCCGACGAGGTGAGGAGCGTCCGCGCGGTCTGCGCCCGGTGCGCCCGGCTGAGCGCCTTCGGTCCGGCGCCGAGCTCCGCGGTCATGATGCGACCGAGCTGCCGTTCGGAGTAGCCGACGCGTGCCGCGAGGCCGGGGACGCCCTCCCGTTCGACGACGCCGTCGAGGACCAGGCGCATCGCCCGGCCGGCGACGTCCTCGCGCAGGTCCCACTCCGGGCTGCCGGGGGTCGCCTCGGGGAGGCAGCGCTTGCAGGCGCGGAAGCCGGCGAGGTGCGCGGCGGCGCTCGTGCGGTAGAACGTGACGCCCGTCTCGCGCGGGGTGCGGGCGGGGCAGCTCGGTCGGCAGTAGATCCCCGTGGAGTGCACCGCCGTGACGAACTGGCCGTCGAAGCGGGCGTCGCGCGAGGCGACCGCGCGGTACCGCTCGGCGTGCGTGGCGTCCGTCGTGGTGCTCATGCGCTCAGCCTGGCACGGGCCCCCGACGGCCACCGGCGGGAATCGGACACGGCAGCGTGGGCGGGGAGGGCAGGGCGCGACGCCGTCGGCGCGGGCCTGGCGGCCGGGGGCCGTCCCGTCGGCGCGCGTCCCGGGGCGGTCGCCGGGGGACGGACGGGAGGCGCGGCTAGCGTGGACGCGTGACGAGCGTGGACGACGTGGCCGGCCCCGGCGACCTGCCGTGCACGACCGACGTCGAGGTCGCACTGCTGCTGGTGTCGCCCCGGCACCGGTACGCGGGGCGCCCGGCGGACGGTGCGCTGCCTGCGGAGGGACCGGAGCTGGTGGACCGGGTCGTGCTGCGTGCGGGGCTCGGCATCGTGGGCGACCGGTACTTCGCCGCACGGGCGCACGTGCACGCGTCGGTCACGGTCGTCGGGCTCGAGGGCCTCGAGGACGTCGCCCGCGCGGTCGGCGCCCCGGTCGACCCGGCGGCGACCCGGCGCAACGTGTTCCTGCGCGGCGCCGACGTCGAGGCGCTCCGTGGGGAGCCGTTCTCGCTGCAGTGCGCCGGCGAGGACCCCGTGCTGTTCCGCGGGTACCGCGCGGCGAACCCCTGCGCGTGGATGGACCACGAGGTGGCGCCGGGGGCGTTCCGGGCGATGCGCGGGCACGGGGGCGTCCGCTGCGAACCGGGGTCGGACGGCGTGCTGCTGCTCGGCCCGGCGGTGCTGCGGACGGCGCGGCCGGTCGCGCTCGGGTGAGGACGACCGGCCGCGCCGTGTCACGGGGTCAGGCCGTGCGGGCCTGGCAGCGACGCGGGGTCAGGCGGTGAGCGCCTGCTCGATCGCGTCGACGAACGCCGGCAGGTCGTCGGGGTTGCGCGAGGTGATGAGGCCGCCGTCGACCTGCACCTCACGGTCCACCCACTCGGCACCGGCGTTCCGCACGTCGGTCTGCAGCGACGGGAACGAGGTGATCGTCTTCCCCGAGACGACGCCGGCCTCGATGAGGGTCCACGGGCCGTGGCAGATCGCGGCGACGGGCTTGCCCGCCTCGGCGAACGCCTTGACGAGCGCGACCGCGTCGGCGTCCTGGCGGATGGTGTCGGCGTTGATCGTGCCGCCCGGGACGACCAGCGCGTCGTAGTCGCCCGCGCCGCTGACACTCCCGATGGTGGTGTCGACGGAGACCGACTTCCCCGGGTCCTTGTCGCCGACGAGGGTCTCGATCGAGCCGGACTCCTGCGCCGCGACGGTCACGTCCGCGCCGCGCTCGCGCAGCTGGTCGGTGGGGACGACGATCTCGTCCTGCTCCACGCCGTAGTTCGTCGCGATGACGAGGATCTTCTTGCCGTCGAGGGATGCCATGGTCGCTCCTTCCGCGGCCGAGCTCCCGGCCGCACACGCCTGCCGGGGGTTCCGACAGCTGCCGCGCGCCGGGCTCGCCCCGGTCACGCGCGCGGCCGTGGTCCCGGCCGCGGGCTCCACGGTCGTCGGCGTGCCCTGGACGCGTTCGCAGTCCGGAGCCGACGCTCAGCCGCGGACGCGGAAACCGGCCCCCTCGGGCGTGACGGTGAGCCCGTCGTACCCCGTGATGCACTGTCGCCTGTTCCAGTTTGGGGCTGGTCAGAAAATCTCACTCGACCCAAAGGATGCTCAAACTCCATGGTCCACGTCGAATCGCTGCTCGCTCAGATCCACGACGCGCAGGCCACGGCGAACGAGCTCGAGAACGAGACCCTCGACTTCAAACGCGAACAGAAGTCCAAGCAGGACACCGCGCACGACATGGCGGATGCTGCGGCATGCTTCGCGAACGCGACCGGAGGGACGATCGTCCTGGGAGTCGCAGACGACGTCAAGGGGCCCGCCGCGTTCATCGGAACCGACCTCGACCCCACGTACCTCCGTCGACGGATCTACGACGTGACGCGCCCGTCCCTCGACGTGTCGGTGCAGCCGCTGACCCACCACGGCGTGACGTTGCTGGTGATCGAGGTTCGAGAGGGACTCGAGGTCTACTCCTCCCGACAGAAGATGCCGACGAAGCGCGTCGGGGACCGCTGCGAGCCGATGAGCACTGCCGACGTGAGCCGCCTCGACGACGAGAGACGTGGTGGGGACTGGAGCGCCGCTTCCTCCTTGCGACCGCTCGCGGACATCGACGGAGATGCTCTGTCCCTGCTCCGGTCGTACGTCCGTCGTTCCTCCAGCACAGCACTGAGCACACTGGCCGGTTCTGGGACCGAGGACCTGCTCGCAGCTCTCGGTCTCGTCCACAGCCCCGGCATCCTCAACCGAGCTGGCGCGATCCTCCTGAGCGCCCCCCGAGACGGTCGCGAGGTCCTGTCGTACCAGCACCGCATCTCTGTAGGAGGCGAAACAGACCTCGGCCGCCGTTGGCACGGCCCGTTGCTGACTGCTTACGCTGAGCTCGTCGCCCTGCTCGAGGCCAGGATCGGTACGACACCGGTGAACCTCCGGTCCGGCCAACAGGTCCAGATCGAGGACTACCCGTTGACTGCGGTTCGCGAGGCGCTGACCAACGCCGTCATGCACGGGGATCACCGCGACCATCAGCCCATCCAAGTGGAGCACTCGCCCGAAGCCCTGACGATCATGTCGCCCGGAACGCTGGTTCCGGGGATCTCGCCCGAGAACATCCTCACCCATCCACCGAAGTCTCGGTTCCCTGCTCTCGCGGATGCTCTCCGCTCGCTGGGGCTCGCAGAGCGGTGGGGCCAGGGCGTCGATCGCATGTTCCGCGAGATGATCAGGAACGGGAGGTCGGCCCCCACGGTCGGCGTCCGGACGGGCGAGCGGCCTGAGACGATCGTCCAGCTCGCGGGAGGCCCGCCGAACACTCGGATCACGAAGTTCGTCTCTGAGCTGCCCGACCGCGACCAGAACGACACCGACGTTCTTCTTCTCGTCTCGTACCTGACGACCAACAAGACCATCACTGCCGCCAAGCTGGCGACGGTGGTCCAGCGACCCGAAGAAGCCGCTCAGAACCTGTTGACGAGGATCGCCAACGACGAGGAAGGGTTCCTCGAGCCAACGGCTGGCACCAAGAACGCTCGGAAGCCGACCTATCGCTTCCGAGGTTCTTCGATAGCAGCCCTCGGCCCGGCGATCACGTACCAGGCGCGCTCCGACACCGACCGTGCCCGGAAGGTCACGGACCATGTCCGCGAGTACGGAACGGTCAACAACGCCACGGTTCAGCGACTCTTCGACGTGGATGTGTACGCGGCTCGCGATGTGCTGCGCGACCTCGTCGACCAACGGATCCTCGTCCGGGTGAGCGAGCAGAAACGAGGCCCTTCGGTGAAGTACGGCCCGGGCGAATCCTTCCCGGAGAAGGCGTCTCGACGAGCACGATGAGGCTCAGTCGCGGACGCGGAAACCGGCCCCCTCGGGCGTGACGGTGAGCCCGTCGTACCCCGTGATGCGCGGCAGTCCCTCGGTGACCGGGGCGGTGAGGGTGCCGACGACGACGGTCGTGGCCCCGGAGGCCAGCGCGGCCTCGACACCGGCGGGGGCGTCCTCGAACGCCAGGCACTGCTCGGCGGACACCCCGAGCAGGGCGGCCCCGCGGAGGTACCCCTCGGGGTGCGGCTTGCTGCGCTCGGCGTCCTCGGACGGCACGAGGGCCTCCGGCACCGGAACCCCGGCGGCGACCATGCGCTTCACGGCGAGCTCCCGCGGGGCACTCGTCACGAGGGCCACGGGCACGCCGGCGTCGAGCAGGCGCTGCACGAACCCTGCGGCCCCGGGGACCTCGACGATGCCCTCGGTGTAGTCGATCTCCGCGGCGATCATCGTGTCGACGATCGCCCGCTGCTGGGCCGGCGGCAGGTCGGGCAGGAAGCGCTGGACGGTGTCGATCGTCTGGCGGCCGTGGGAGAACCCGAGGATCTCGACCGGGTCGAGGCCGTGCCGCTCGCCGAACCGGGTCCAGGCCGCCTCGACCACGGTGGTCGAGTCGACGAGCGTCCCGTCCATGTCGAACAGGACCCCGGACACCACGACGTCGATCACACGACCGACCCTAGCCGGGTCGACACCGCGGTCGGCAGAGTCGCCGCGCCCGGCGGTCAGGCCAGCGGGCGAGCAGCCGACTAGCGCGCCCGCACCCACCGCGTCAGCAGCACCCCGCCGTCGCCGAGCAGCACGTGCGCCGGACGCATCCGCCGCAGCTCGGGTGACGAGCCGGTCGCGATCCGCGGTCCCGCGCCGCCCTCGAGCGACGGGTCGATCGTCAGCGTCAGCTCGTCCACCGCGTCCGCCGCGACGAGCGCCCCGAGGAACGACGGCCCGCCCTCGCAGTGGACCCGGTCGAGCCCCCGCTCCGCGAGGGCGGCACGCAGCGCACCCACGTCGACGGCCGTGTCGCCGCACTCCACGACGTCCGCCACGCCGGCCAGCGCACGCCCGGAGGACGACGCGGCGCCGGTCCCGGACGTCAGCACGAGCGGCCGCACGGGCGCCTCGGTGAACACCCGCGAGGACGCGTCCACCGACCCCGAGTTCGTCACGATCGCGAACACCGGGTGGTCGGGCATCCCGTGGGCCCGGCGCCACGCGACGTCGGCGTCGTGCAGCACCATCGGGCCGTACTCCTCGTCGCGCACGGTCCCGGCGGCGACGAGCACCACGTCGGCCACCCGGCGGAGCAGGTCGAACACGCGCAGGTCGTCGTCGCCGCCGAGCGCGGCCGTGCGGCCCGAGGCGGACGCCGATCCGTCGAGCGTGGCCACGAAGTTCACCCGCAGCCAGGGCCCGTCCGGCACGTCGGCGGTGTAGCGGGCGAGCAGCTCGTCGTCCGACAGGTCGGCGATCGACGCCGGCAGGGCGGGGGGCAGGTCGCTCACGTGTTGTGCCTCGCTTCCACGGGTTCGCGCCAGCCGAGGACCGCCTCGACCATGCGCATGGCGTCGACGCTCTCGACGACGTCGTGCATCCGGACGATCCGGGCGCCGAGCATCGCGCTCACGGTCGCGGCGGCCAGGGACCCGGACAACCGCTCGCCGCGGGGACGCCCGAGCGACTCCCCCACGAAGTCCTTGTTCGACACCGCGGCGAGCACCGGGTAGCCGAGCGCGACGACCTCGGGCAGACGTCGGGTCAGCTCGAGCGTGTGCACCGTGTTCTTGTTGAGGTCGTGCCCCGGGTCGACGATGATCCGCGACTCGGGGATGCCCGCGGCGAGCGCCCGGTCGACCCGCTCGCGCAGGAAGTCGACGACCTCGCGGCCGATGTCGGCGTAGCGCGGCGGCTCCGGCAGCTGCTGCCGCGGTGGGGCGGTGGAGTGCGTGATGACGATCGTCGCGTCGGAGTCCGCGACGACGGCCGCCATCCGGGGGTCGGACAGGCCGGTCGTGTCGTTGACGACGCTGGCGCCCGCTGCGATCGTCGCGGCGGCGACCTCGGGGCGGAAGGTGTCGACCGAGATCACGACGTCGGACTGCTGTGCGAGCTGGGACACGACGGGCAGCACCCGGTCGATCTCGTCCTCGGCGGAGAGCTCGGGGCCGGGGGCGAACTTCACGCCGCCGATGTCGACCCAGTCCGCGCCCTGCTCGGCGGCGCGCACGGCGGCCTCGACGGCCCGGTCGAGCGCGAAGGTCGCCCCCTTGTCGTGGAACGAGTCCGGGGTGCGGTTCACGATGGCCATCACGGCGACGCGGTGGTCGAAGTCGAAGGTGCGCCGGCCGATGGTCCGGACCGGGTCGCGCAGGTCGGGCACCACCCAGCCGGGTGCGGTGGACCCGGGACGGAGGCCCGTGGTCGGCTGCTCGTGCGTCATGCGTCCGCCTCGTGGTCGGTCCCGGCGCCGGCTCCGGCACCGATCAGTGCGATCGCCTCGGCACGTCCCGCGGCGTCGGCCAGGCTGCCGGTCGCCGCGACGGTCACGGTCGACGAGCCCGACTGCCGTTCGCCACGCGCCGTGACGCACTGGTGCCGGGCGTCGAGCACGACGAGCACCCCCTCGGCGTCGAGGCCCTCGGCGACGGCGGCCGCGACCTGCTCGCCGAGGCGCTCCTGCAGCTGCGGACGCGAGGCGACGGTGTCGAGCACCCGGGACAGCGTCCCGAGGCCGATGAGCTGCTCGCCCGGCGCGTACGCCAGGTGCGCGACCCCGATGAAGGGCAGCAGGTGGTGCTCGCACATCGAGCGGAACCGCACCTCCCGGACGACCACGAGCCGTCCGCGCTCGCCGTCCTCGGAGTGCACGGCGCCGGAGCGGGCGATCGCGGTGGCGTCCACCCCGATGCCGGCGAAGAACTCGGCGTAGGAGTCGGCGACGCGGGCCGGCGTCCGCTCAAGCTCGGGGCGGTCGGGGTCGTCGCCGACGGCGAGGAGGAGCTCACGCACGGCGGCTTCGATGCGCGCGCGGTCCAGACGTTCGTTCACCCGTTCATCCAACACCGCGCCTGGCCGCAGAACGCGACCCGGCACCCGAGGTGCCGTACCCCGTCGAGGCGAGCCGCGCCTCCCGGCCGGTCGTGGTGACCACCGACCAGCGCGACGCGCCGCGCTCCCAGGGTTCTGTAAACTCTCCCGGTGAGCGCCCAGCAGACCGACACCCCGCCCCGGAACCGCTTCGCATCCGGCCTCGACCGCTACTTCTCGATCACGCAGCGCGGGTCGAGCATCCCCCGCGAGGTCCGTGGTGGCCTCGTCTCCTTCGTGACGATGGCGTACATCGTCATCCTCAACCCGCTCATCCTCGGTGGGTTCAGCCAGGACCAGGCGCCGCAGGACGTCCTCGGCGGCTGGCTGCAGAACGCGCAGGTCGCCGCGGCCACCGGCCTCGTCGCCGGTGTCATGACGATCGCCATGGGCCTCGTCGCGAACCTGCCGTTCGGCATCGCCGCGGGGCTCGGGATCAACTCGTTCCTCGCCGTGAGCGTCGTGCACCAGGTGACGTGGGCCGAGGCGATGGGCCTCGTCGTCATCAACGGCGTCGTGATCGTCATCCTGGCGTTGACCGGCATCCGGACGATGATCTTCACGGCCGTGCCCGCGCAGCTCAAGGCCGCGATCACCGTCGGCATCGGCCTGTTCATCGCGTTCATCGGACTCGTCGACTCCGGCTTCGTGCGCACCACGAAGAACGCGTCGCCGCCGCTCCAGCTCGGTGAGGACGGCTCCGTCGCCGCGCTGCCGACCATCGTGTTCCTGATCGGCCTGGTCGTCATCGGCACGCTCATGGCCCGCAAGGTCAAGGGGGCGCTGCTCATCGGCATCGTCGGCACCACGATCGTCGCGATCATCCTGCAGGCGATCTTCCAGGTGCCGACCTCGGTGAGCTCGCCGACCGGCTGGAACCTCAACGCCCCGGGCCTGCCGAACGCGCTGTTCGCCCTGCCCGACCTGTCGCTCGTCGGCCACGCGGACGTCTTCGGTGCCTTCACCCGCATCGGCCCGGTCGCCGCGTCGATGCTCGTCTTCACCCTCGTCTTCACGAACTTCTTCGACGCCATGGGCACGATGACCGGCCTGGCGAAGGCCGCCGGCGTCGCGCACCCGGACGGCACCTTCCCCCGCCTGAAGTCGGCGCTCGTCGTCGAGGGCGTCGGCGCGGTCGCCGGTGGTGGTGCCTCGGTGTCCTCGAACACGGTGTTCATCGACTCCGCGTCGGGCATCGGCGAGGGCGCCCGCACCGGCATGGCCTCGGTCGTCACGGGCCTGCTGTTCCTGGCGTCGATGTTCCTCACGCCGCTGACCCAGGTCGTCCCGCTCGAGGTCGCGGCCGCCGGGCTCGTCGTCGTCGGCGCGCTCATGGTGGCGCAGGTCAAGGACATCGAGTGGACGGACTTCGGTGCTGCGCTGCCGGCGTTCCTGACGATCGTCGTGATGCCGCTGACGTACTCGATCGCGAACGGCATCGGTGCCGGCTTCATCAGCTGGGTGCTCATCAAGCTGCTGTCCGGCCGCGGCCGCGGCCGCGAGGTCTCGTGGCTGCTGTACGTGGTCGCCGCGGGCTTCCTGCTGTACTTCGCGCGGGGGCCGCTCGAGGCGCTGCTCGGGGTGGGCTGAGGCCCGGACCCCGCCGGGTACCGGACGGGCGGTCCCCCGCAGCGCTGTGTCGCTGCGGGGGACCGCCCGTTCTGCGTCCGGTGGGACGGTGCGGTTCCCGCCGGGGCGGTCTGGAGGCGCGGGTTCAGTCGCGCAGGTCGGCCGGCTTGGCCTCGTGGCGGCGTCGGCCGTCGGTGCGCCGGTCCTCCTTCATGCTCGCCTCGTACAGGTGGCGCTTCCCGCCGACGAGCTCGTCGCGAGCGGTCTTCTCGAGCTCCTTGGCGAGGGCGTAGTAGTTGTCGTCGTAGTCCTCGACGATCTGGAACGTCCAGCGCCCGTCGATCACGTTCCGCCCCACCAGCTCGGTGTCGATCCGCTCGGCCAGCTCGGTGTGCCCGGCCTTCCGGAGCTGCTCGACGGCGTCGCCCAGGTTGAGGTCCGCCGTCCCGGTCAGGCGGTGGAACCCGTAGAGCAGGCCGCGGGCGTGCTCGAGCACCTCGACGGCTGCCGACAGCGTGCCGAGGGCCTCGACGGTCGCCTCGGACACCCCCTCCGGCACCACGTGTGCGTCGTCGGGACCCTGGCCGTCGTCGTGTCGCTCGTCAGTCATGCACCACGTCTACCGGAGGGGCGCTCGTGGTGCTCCGAGGGAGTCGGTGCGGCGGGCGGGCGGCGGCGCGGGGTGCTCGCGCACAAGGCAACCCGCGGCGCGGGCGACCCGCGGCGCGGGGTGCTCACGCACAAGAGGAAGCACGTCGCACCACGCGATTCCGTGGTGCGACGTGCCTCCCGTTGTGCGCGCGACAGCGCCGCGCCCCTCACGGCACTGGGACGGGCGGCGACGGGGCCGCCGGCGACGCCGCGGGTCCGCGTTCCATCGCCCGCCACGACCCACCGAGCAGCGGGGTCAGCGTGACGAGGGTGTAGACGACCGCCACCACGCCGAACGTCGCCGTCACCCCGATGCCGTCCGCCGCGATCCCCCCGAAGAGCCCGCCGAGCGGGATGCCCGCCCACGACCCGGCCGACAGCAGGCCGAACACGCGGGCCCGCATCGGTGCCGGGATCCGCTCGAGCTCGACGGCCCCGAGGATCGGGTTGAGCGCCCCGGCAGCGAACCCGGACACCACGCACGCGCCGAGCACCCACGGCAGCCCGAGCCCGAGCGCCGGCACCACGAGCGACGGGCCGCCCGCCAGCACGAAGCAGACCACGAACGTGATCCTGCGCGGGACCCGGTGTGCGACGTACCCGAAGGCGAGCGACCCGAGGAAGGCCGCTCCGCCGAAGGTCCCGCTGACGATGCCGAGGGACTGCGCCCCGTCGAGCACCCGGTCGGCGTAGAGCGGCAGCAGCGCCGTGGAGCGAGCGGCGTCGAGCAGGTTCGTGACGAGCACGAGTGCGATGACGAGGCGGAACAACGGGTCGCGCACGCAGAACCGCAGCCCGGCGGCGAGGTCGCGCCAGTACCCGGCCGACGGTTCCACGGGTGCCGCGTCCGGTGCGGCGCCAGGAGCGGTCGTCGACACTCCGCGGAGCGTCAGCACCGCGAGCACCGCTGCGGCCGCGAACACCACCGCGGTGACCGCCAGCGCCGGCAGCGGCCCGACGGCACCGACGAGGAGCCCCGCCGCCGGCGCACCGAGCAGCACGGAGAACCGCACCGACGCCTCGAAGTGCCCGACGGCCCGTTCGAGCGGGATGCCCGCGGCCGCGGCCAGCCCGGGGAGGAGCACCCGCCGCCCGGACTCCCCCGGGGTGTCGAACAACCCGCCGAGGAACACGAGCACGAGCAGCCCCCACGACGGCAGCCCGACGGTCCAGGCGAGCACCGGGATCGCGGCGAGGGTCAGAGCGCTGACGAGGTCGGACACGACACTCGACCGGACGAAGCCGAACCGCTCGACGAGCACGCCGCCGAACGCCCCACCGAGCACGATCGGGACCGTCGCCGCGAAGGCCGCGATCCCGACGTCGGTCGCCGACCCACCACGCGCGAGCACGACGAACGGCACGGCGATGGTCGTCGCGACGTTGCCCGTGCGCGAGACGACCTGCACCGCGAGGAGCGACCGCAGCCGCCAGTGCGCGTTCACGGCCGGGCCGACCGGTAGCTCTGGACCACTGCCGTCACCCGCTCGGCACCGTCGCCGGCCACGTGCTGATCGCTCACGGCCTCCCACCGGTCGAGCACTGCCTGCAGCTCCGCGCCGAGGTCCCGGAGCTCGTCGACCGTCAGCCGCAGCGCCCGGTCACCGCTGGTGGACGCCGCCACCCACTCGCGCCCCAGCGCCGGCACCGCGTCGATGAAGGCGCGGTACTCGGCGGCGTACGCCTCGGCGACCGTGTGGTCGAGGGCGGAGGCCGCGAGCATCCGCTCGGGGTCGTCGAACGCGTCGGCGAGGTTCCACGACGTGTGCTGCGCGACCGCCCGCCACCAACGCTCGCGCCGGTCGGTGCCGAGCTCCGGGGCCGGTTCGATGAACCCGGCCCCCGCGAGGCGACCGCAGTGGTAGCTGATCGTCCCGGGCGCCTCGTCGACCTGCTCCCCGAGCATCGCGGCGGTCTGCGGCCCGCCGGTACGCAGGAGACCGACGATGCGCAGCCGGGTCGGGTGGGCGAGCGCACGCATGTGCGCTGCGTCGTCGAGTCGTTGGGTGGACATGGCTCGAGCCTAGGTGCACAAGAAACGTTGCGCAATACTTCTTGCGGAACGGACGGGAGGCGCGCCATGCGTCGGTCCCGCACGCTACGGTGCCGACATGGCCAGGTGGGTCGCGCTGCTGCGCGGGGTGAACGTCAACGGGATCACGATCCGGAGCGCCGAGCTCGCGGCGCTGTTCCGGGAGCTCGGGTACACCGACGTCCGGACCGTGCTCGCGTCCGGCAACGTCGTCTTCACGGCAGACGTGGGCGCGGGCGACGCCGGGACGGTCAAGGCGGCCGTCGAGCAGGGGCTCCGCGACCGGTTCGGGTACGACGCGTGGATCGTGCTCGTCCCGCACGACCGGCTCGCGGCGATCGTCGACGGGTTCCCCTTCCCGTCCGGTCCTGATCGGCACGACTACGTCGTGTTCGGCTCGGATGACGCCGCGCTCGACGCGCTGCTCGAGGACCTGACCGTCGACGAGTCGGTCGAGCGGGTGGCCCGCGGCGACGGCGTCGTCTGGTGGTCGTGCCCGAAGGGGTCGAGCACCGACACCGTGTTCGCGAAGCGGGCCGCCGCCGCACGCTTCAAGCGCACGACGACGACCCGCAACACGAACACGCTCCGGAAGCTCCTGTGAGCCCCGGGCGCTCGGTCAGGCCTGGGCGGGCTGCCCGTTGCTCGCCGTGGTCCCACCGTCGACGGGGAGCACCGCGCCGGTGATGTAGCTCGCGGCGTCGCTCGCCAGGAACAGGATCGCGGCGGCGACCTCCTCGGAGCGACCGCCACGGCCGAGGGACACCCGCTCGGCGAAGGCGTGCTGGAGTTCCTCGTCCTCGGCCTGCTGCTGCGTCATGTCGGTCCAGATCAGCCCCGGTGCGACCGCGTTGACCCGCACGCCGAAGTGGCCGTTGTCGAGTGCCGCCGCCTTCGTGAAGTTCGTGACCCCGCCCTTCGCAGCGTTGTACGGGCTCATCCGCCAGTCGGCACCCATGCCGGACACCGACGACGTGTTGACGACGGATCCCTTGGTCTCGCGGAGGAACGGCAGTGCCGCCCGGGTGCCGTAGAAGACGCTCGACAGGTCGGTGTCGATGACGCGCCGCCACTCCTCCGGGGCGATGTCGGTGATGTCCCCCGAGGTGAACGTGCCGGCGTTGTTCACCAGGACGTCGACCCGGTCCCACCGGTCCACGGCGTCGGCGACGATCGTCTCCCACGCTGCCGGATCGGCGACGTCGGCGCGCAACGGCACCGCGCGCCCGGTCGGCAGGCTGTCCGCGACGGCCCGGACCTTGTCCTCGACGCTGTCCACGAGGAGCACGACGGCTCCCTCGTCGACGAACGCCCGTGCCGTGGCCTCACCGATGCCGGAACCGGCTCCCGTGACGATCGCCATCTTGCCCTCGAACCGCTTGTCCATGGTCGTCTCCTCTCGCTGCACGATGCATGCCGCAGGAGTCGCCATCGGCCCGGGGGCACGAGGGACCACGGTGCCCGCCGGCAGCTGGACGCCCGTGGAGGTCGAGCGGACGCCGACCGACGACCGCCCCCGCCGGACGCCACCACGAGCGGAGGCGCGGCGCGGGACCACCCGCACCGCGCCTCCAGGCAGGGCCGTCAGGCCGTCAGGCCGTCAGGCCGTCAGGCCGTCAGGCCGTCGTCTCGTCGACGTCGAACATCCGGTCCAGCGAGATCGTCGGGATCGACGCCGTGATGACGGACCCGTCCGCGCGCAGCGTGCCCTGGATGTCGCTCGTGGTGGGTGCGTGGCCGGACATCCGCGGGCCGTGGTGCGGCAGCGGCACGACGGTCGGCTCCCCCGGCAGCACGTCCCACTGCTGGTTGTGCACCCACGCGGTGAAGCCGTCGCCGGTCTCGACCGTGAACGTCATCGTGGCCTCTTCGAGGTCGACCCGGATGCGCGAACCGTGGATCGTCAGCCGGTAGGTCAGACGCTCCCAGTCCTTCGGCAGCCGCGGGTTGAACGTCATCCGCCCGCCGTGGTCGCGCATGCCCCCGAAGCCGTTGACGAGCGCGCCCCAGATGCCGCCGGTCGAGGCGATGTGCACCCCGTCCGAGGTGTTGCCGTGCAGGTCCGCGAGGTCGACGTACAGCGCCGTGAGGAAGTACTGCGCCGCGAGGTCGTGGTACCCGACCTCGGCCGCCATGATCGACTGCACGACCGCCGACAGCGTCGAGTCCCCGGTGGTCAGGGCGTCGTAGTAGTCGAAGTCGCGGCGCTTCTCGGCGGCGGTGAACTCGTGGCCCTGCAGGAACAGCGCGAGCACGACGTCGGCCTGCTTGAGCACCTGGAACCGGTAGATGACCAGCGGGTGGTAGTGCAGCAGCAGCGGGCGCTTGGACTCCGGCGTGTTCTCGAGGTCCCAGAGCTCCTTGTCGAGGAACTGGGCGTCCTGCGGGTGGATGCCGCGGTGCGGGTCGAAGGGGATCTCCATCGACTCGGCGGCGTGCTCCCACTCGACGACCTCGGACTCCTGGAGCCCGGTCCGCCGGACCATGCGGCCGTACTCCTCGGGGTCGTCGACCGCGAGCTCGTGGCAGGCGTTGACGGCGAACCACAGGTTCGCCCGCGCCATGACGTTCGTGTAGAGGTTGTCGTCGACGACCGTCGTGTACTCATCGGGTCCGGTGACACCGTCGATGTGGAACTTCTTGTCGCCGTTCGACCGCCAGAACCCCAGGTCGGACCACAGTCGCGCGGTCTCGACGAGGATGTCGATCGCGCCGCGCTTGAGGAACTCCCGGTCACCCGAGGCCCGCACGTACTGCATGAGGGCGTGGGCGATGTCCGCATCGATGTGGTACTGCGCGGTACCGGCGGCGTAGTAGGCGCTCGACTCCTCGCCGTTGATCGTCCGCCACGGGAACAGGGCACCGCGTTGGTTCAGCTCACGGGCACGCGACCGCGCGGCGTCGAGCATGTTGTAGCGGAACCGCAGCGCGTTCCGGGCCACGATCGGCGCCGTGTACGACAGGAACGGCAGGACGTAGATCTCCATGTCCCAGAAGTAGTGACCGCCGTACCCGGACCCGGTGACGCCCTTGGCGGCGATGCCGTGCCCGTCGGTCCGGGCGGTCGCCTGCGCGAGCATGTAGAGGTTCCACCGGACGGCCTGCTGGATCTCGGGCTGCCCGGGGATCTCGACGTCGCTCCGGGTCCAGTAGTCGTCCATCCACGCGCGCTGCTTCGCGAACGTCTCGTCGACCGTCTCGGTGCGGGCGCGGTCGAGCGTCCGGTCGCAGCGGTCGGCGAGCTCGCGGGCCGGCACCCCGCGGGACGTGTGGTACACCACGTGCTTCACGAGCCGGGTCGGCACCCCGCGGCGCGCCTGCACCCGGTACACGTGCTTCGCGAGGTCGTCCTCGATCGACGAGGACTCGTCCCAGCTGTTCTCGGTCTCCAGGTGGTGCTCGACACCGACGCAGATCGTCATGCCCGAACTCGCGGCCTGGTAGCCGAGCAGGGAGCGCCCGCCGGTGCTGCGCTTGAGCTTCGGTTCGAGCACGCGCTGCGTGAACGTCTCGGCCTTGCGCGGGTCGAAGGCGTTCGCGGCCGCCCGCATCCCCGCGTGGTACTCGTCCTGGACGTCCTGGCGGTTGAGGATCTGGCTCGAGAGCAGCAGCGATGCGTCACCGTCGAGCACGGTGACCTCGTAGTCGATGACGGCGAGGTGCCGGTCGGTGAAGGACACCAGGCGCTTCGAGCGGATGCAGACCCGCTTGCCGGACGGCGTCGACCACTCGGTCTCGCGGTACAGGTAGCCGCCGCGGAACTCGAGCCGGCGGGTGTGGCGCAGGACGTCGGCCTCGGCGAGGACCAGGGGCTCGTCGTCGACGTACAGCCGGATCACCTTGGCGTCGGGTGCGTTGATGATCGTCTGCCCGGTCTTGGCGAAGCCGAAGGCGTCCTCGGCGTGCCGGATCGGCCAGGTCTCGTGGAACCCGTTGACGTACGTGCCGTACTGCACGCCGCCCCGGCCTTCGTCGAGGTTGCCGCGGAGGCCGAGGTAGCCGTTGCCGACCGCGAAGTTCGTCTCGGCGACGCCCTGCTCGTCGGGCGCGTACTCGGTCTCGACGAGCGCCCACTCGTCGACCGGGTAGCGGACGCGGTCCAGGGGGTCGGAGGTGATGGGGTTCATGCGTGTGTGCTCCGTGGGAGGGAGGTCGTGGGGGTGTCGGGGACGGGAGGCGCGGCGCGCTACCGCCCGGCTGGCTGGTCCGTGCTCGTGGTCGCGTCCGGCAGCTCGCCGAGCAGGTCGGCGAGGTCGGTGACGACGACGTCGGCACCGTGCTCGCGCAGGGCGTCGGCACCGGCACCGCGGTCGACGCCGACGACGAGCCCGAAGGCACCGTTGCGGCCGGCTTCGACCCCGCTCGTGGCGTCCTCGACGACGACGCACTCGGCGGCGGTCAGCCCGAAGCGGCCCGCGGCGTCGAGGTAGGTGTCCGGCGCTGGCTTGCCCGCGAGGCCGTCCTGTCGTGCGACGAGGCCGTCGACCACGACCGGGAAGCGGTCGAGGATCCCCGCGGTCCGCAGCACCTGCGTGGCGTTCGCGGAGCTCGACACGACCGCGACGTGCATGCCGGCGTCGATCGCGGCGGTCAGGAACCGCAACGAGCCGGGGTAGGGCTCGACGCCGTGCTCGGTGAGCTCGGCCGTGAACTCGGCGTTCTTGCGGTTCCCGAGCCCGCACACGGTGTCGGCGTCGGGTGCGTCGTCGGGGGTGCCCTCGGGCAACTCGATGCCGCGCGAGGCGAGCAGCGTGCGCACACCGTCGTAGCGGGGCTTGCCGTCGATCGAGGCGAAGTAGTCCTGCTCGGTGTACGGGGCCACCCCGTGCGCCGCGAGGTACGGCGTGAAGAGCCGGCTCCAGGCGCGCATGTGCACGTCCGCGGTGGGGGTGAGGACGCCGTCCAGGTCGAACAGGAGCGCTCGTGTGTCGGCGAGTCGCGCTGGTGTGCGCCGGTCCGGCGTCGTCATGGCATCCTCCGCGTGCATCGTGCTGTCTCGGTATGACGTCGTCGTCGTGTGCTCAGGCGAGTCTAGGACCGGGCCGGGTCCGCCGTTCCGGTGCCGCACGCACCTGTGGACAGCGTTCACCGGTCCGACGCCTGTGGAGGAACGGACAACCGCCTGCGCCCAGTGGACGTTCCGGGAGCCCGGTGAGGCCCCCTCGGTGACGCTGACCGGGACGGAAGGCACCACCATGACCAGCGACACCGCCGCACGCCCCCAGGGCGAGACCGGCTCGAAGCTCCAGCAGGCGATCACCGGCCCCCTGCTCTACCTGTTCATCCTCGGCGACGTCCTGGGCGCCGGCATCTACGCCCTGATGGGGACGCTCTCGAAGGACGTCGGCGGCGCACTGTGGGCACCGCTCGTCCTCGCGCTGCTCCTCGCCCTGCTCACCGCCGGGTCCTACGCCGAGCTCGTGACGAAGTACCCCAAGGCGGGCGGTGCCGCGGTCTTCGCCGAGCGGGCCTACAAGGTGCCGATCGTGTCGTTCCTGGTCGGCTTCAGCATGCTCGCCGCCGGGGTCACGAGCGCCGCCGGGCTGTCCCTGGCCTTCGCCGGCGACTACCTCGGCACGTTCGTCGACCTGCCGCCGGTGCCGACCGCGATCGTGTTCCTGGCCCTCGTCGCGTGCCTGAACGCCCGCGGCATCTCGGACTCGCTGAAGAGCAACGTCGTCATGACCATCATCGAGGTGTCCGGCCTCGTCATCGTCGTCGTGGTCGTCGCGGTGATGCTCGGCGGTGGCGGCGGTGACGTCTCGCGCGTCGGGGCCTTCCCGGCCGAGGCGAACCCGGCCCTCGCGACCCTGAGCGCCGCGATCGTCGCCTACTACTCGTTCGTGGGCTTCGAGACGTCGGCGAACGTCGCCGAGGAGGTCCGCGAGCCCCGCAAGGTCTACCCGAAGGCCCTGTTCGGCGCCCTCGCGACCGCCGGTGTCGTCTACGTGCTCGTCGGCCTCGCCAGCTCGATCGCCCTGCCCGCGTCGGAGCTCTCCGACTCGAGCGGCCCGCTGCTCGCCGTCGTGTCCGCGTCGGGCGTGCCGATCCCCGACTGGGTGTTCAGCCTGATCGCGCTCGTGGCCGTCGCGAACGGCGCCCTGCTCACGATGATCATGGCGAGCCGCGTGACCTACGGCATGGCCGAGCAGCGGCTGCTGCCGAGCCTGCTCGGCAAGGTCCTGCCGAACCGGAAGACCCCGTGGACCGCCATCGTCGCGACCACCGTCGTCGCGATGCTGCTCACGCTCGTCGGCGACGTCGGCACGCTCGCCGAGACGGTCGTCCTCCTGCTGCTGATCGTGTTCATCAGCACGAACGTCGCGGTGCTCGTGCTGCGGAAGGACAAGGTCGAGCACGACCACTTCCGGGTCTGGACCGCCGTGCCGGTGCTCGGTGTGGCCTCGTGCATCCTGCTGCTCACGCAGCAGAGCGGGCAGGTCTGGCTGTACGCCGCGGTGCTGCTGCTCGTGGGCGTGGTCCTGTACGTGGTGGCGCGCCTCACGCGCCGCCGCGAGCGCACCGCGGCGTAGGGACGCGGACGGGAGGCGCATGACGGGCCGGTCACGCGCCTCCCGTCCGGTGCGTGTCGGCCTGGAGGCGCAGTGCGGGCCGGTCACGCGCCTCCGGCCGCGTTCGTGGCGGACGGGAGGCACGGGGCGGACCCGCTCCGTGCCTCCCGTCCGTCGTCCGGTCGCGTCAGCCGTCCGGACGTGTCAGCCGAGGGTGCGGACCCAGTCCTCGATCGCCGCGGCGATCTCGCTGCGCGCCTGCGCGCGCGGGATCGTCGCCGTCCCGTCACCGGGCTGGTCGCCGTAGGCGCCGAAGTCCGCGTGGTTCGCGCCGACGACCTCGACCGTCCGCACGTCCGCCGGCAGCTTCCCGCGCGCAGCGGCGACCTTCGCCGGGGTCGACAACCCGTCGCGTGACCCGGAGACGCTCAGCACGTCGAGGTCGGTGTCCGACAGGTCGTCCGCGCAGTAGCTGCCGAGGAGCAGGAGCCCGCCGGCCTCTCGGGCGAGCTGGCACGCACGGACCCCGCCGAGGGAGTGCCCGCCGACGGCCCACGTGGTGACCCGCGGTGCGTGCGCCTCGAACGTCGACAGCGGACGCGTGTCGAAGAACGCCAGGTTGAGCGTCGGCTTCGTGATGACGACCGTCGTCCCCGCGGCGACCACCTGCCGGAACGTCGCCATGTAGGCGTACGGGTCGACCTTCGCGCCGGGGACGAACACGATCCCCTTCCCGTCCGCGGTGCCGGTGGGGGTCATCACGACGGCGTCGCCGGCGTCCCGGACGGCCACGCGGTCGTCCCGCCAGACCTGCAGCGCTGCGCTGCGGGTGCCCGGCATCACGATGTGCGCGTACACGAGGAACGCCACCACGAGCAGGACGACGACGGTCAGGACCCAGGCGGTCCCTCGCAGGGCACGGTGCACGGTCAGTCCTCCTCCGGCCGGTGGGCCGTGACGGTCAGCCAGCGCTCGTCGGCGCCGGGACGGGTGGTCTCGCGGACGTGCACGCCGTGCCAGCCGGCTGCGGACACGACGGCGGCGAGGGCGTCCTCGGTCCAGTAGGTGAACCAGCGCGGGTCGTCGAGCTTGCGGTCGCTCCAGCCGGCACCGTCGCCGCGCTTGACCGTGGCGGCGAGGACCCCGCCCGGGCGGACCGCGCGGCGGGCACGTTCGAGGACGGGGCCGGTGGCGTCCCGGTCCACGTGCAGCAGGACGGCGTTCGCGAACACGGCGTCGTAGGGTCCGCCCCAGCCTGCGGCGGTGCCGGGCCGGGCGTCGTCGTCGGGCCGGGCGTCGTCGGGCCGGGCGCCTTCGTCCGGTCCGACGTCGTCGCGCCGGACGCCTTCGTCCGGTCCGACGTCGTCGCGCCGGACGCCTTCGTCCGGTCCGACGTCGTCGCGCCGGACGTCGAGCAGGCGGGCGTCGTGTCCGGCCGCGCGGAGCCGGTCGACGAACGCCGCGGCGCCGTCGGTCCGGTCGACCCGCAGTCCGGCGGCCTCGAGCGCGTCGGCGTCGCGACCGGGACCGGAGCCGAGCTCGAGGACGTGCGACCCGGCGGGCACGAGGGCGAGCAGGTCGTCGACGAGGCCCGAACGGTGGTCGTCGGTGCGGTCGGCGTACCGGTCGGCCCCGCGTTCGTAGGCGAGCAGGGTGCGCTCCGCCGCGAGGTCGCGGGACATCACGAGCTCGTGTCGGCCGTCGGGCAGCACGTCACCGAGGGTGTCGGTGCGGGCGAACCCGGCGCGCTCGTAGCTGCGGCGGGCGCGGTCGTTGTCGGGCATCACGGAGAGCTCGAGGTGCTCGGCGCCGTGCTCGGCCATCGCGCGGGCGACGGCGTCGATGAGCTGCCGGGCGACGCCGCTGCCGCGGGCCTCCGGGGCGACCCACATCGAGATGAGCTCGGCCCGGCGGGGGTCGTCGACGTCGGGCACACCGGTGGCCATGCCGATGACGTGGTCGTGGTCGTGGCGTGCGTGGTCGTGCTCGTGCTCGTGCTCGTGCTCGTGCTCGGTGTCGACCGCGAGCAGGTCCACCGCGTCCGGCAGCGACAGACGGGTGCGCCAGCGGCCCTCGGGGGCGTCCTGCCAGTCGGCGAGGGTCGAGCCGAACGCGTCGGGCGCCTCGGCGAGCGCCGCCAACCGGACCGTCCGCCACTCCTGCCAGTCGTCCGCCGTCACCCGGCGCAGCGCGATCGTCACGGCTCGACGGTACCGTCCGGCGTCGTCCGGTCGCGTCGATGGAGCAGACGATGTCGGGTGGGGCGGCCGCACCCGACATCGTCTGCTCCATCCGCGGAAGGGAGCGGGACAGTACGGGACGGAGCGGGACCGAGGCAGGCGAGCGGGTGCCGGGCGTCAGGAGCCGGGGCGTTGCGTCACCGCGTCGCTGCCTCGTCCAGCTCGGCGAACGTGGCCGCGTACCGCTCCCGCACGGCGGCCCACCCGTGCGCACCGACGAGGTCCGCGACGTCCACCGCGCGGAAGATCCCCGCCTGGTGCAGCGGCTCGGACGTCCCGGGCAGCCGGAGCTCCTGGCGGAAGCTGCCGTCCTGCCGGTCGAAGCGCAGGGTGTGCCGGGCGACGTCGTCGTCCCAGTCCGCCGACGGCCACGAGATGAAGTCGACCTCGACCGGGCCCGAGCGGACGTCGGCGGTGGCGACGTAGCTGCCGTGGTGGTCCTCGCCGGGCGACAGGATCGTGTACGACCCGTTCGCCCGGTAGACCAGGACGGCCTCGGCGAAGGGCTTGCCGTCGAACAGCCGGGTGTAGCGCAGGGCCTGCGCGTGGACGGGGGCAGCGAGGGGGACCGACACGGCCCCGGACGGTGACTCGGTCATGCCGACACGGTAGCGAGCGGCACGCCGCGGGCGGAAGGGCCCGCGGCGCGGGGTCAGCCGCCGGTCGGGTCGAACCGGTACCCCATCCCCGACTCGGTCACCAGGTACCGCGGGTGCGACGGCTCCGGCTCGAGCTTCCGCCGCAGCTGCGCCATGTACAGCCGCAGGTACCCGGAGTCGTTGCCGTGCGTCGGGCCCCACACCTCGGTGAGGAGCATCTCGCGGGTCATCAGCCGCCCGGGGTTCGTCACGAGCACCTCGAGCAGCCGCCACTCGGTCGGGGTGAGCCGGATCGCGGGCCCCGTCGGCGGCGTGACCTGCTTCGCGACGAGGTCGACCACGAGGTCGCCGACCGCCACGGTGGGGGTCGCCCCGGCGGTCGCCGCTGCCGTGGCCTGCCGTCGGCCGAGGGCGCGGAGCCGGGCGAGCAGCTCGTCCATCTGGAACGGTTTCGTCACGTAGTCGTCCGCGCCGGCGTCGAGCGCGTCCACCTTGTCGGACGAGTCGGTCCGGCCGGAGAGCACCAGCACGGGGACCTGCGACCAGGCGCGGATGCCCTCGAGCACCCCGATGCCGTCGAGCCGGGGCATCCCCAGGTCGAGCAGGACGATGTCCGGGCGCTCGGTGATCACGGCGTCGATCGCGGCGCGGCCGTCCCGCGCGGTGGCGACCTCGTACCCGCGGGCGGCGAGGGTGACGGCGAGCGCCCGGACGAGCTGGGCGTCGTCGTCGGCGATCAGGACCTTCATGCTCGGACCTCCACGCCCACGTGCCCCGCGATCGGCAGCCGCACGACGACGGTGAGTCCGCCGCCGGGGGTGTCGTCCACCTCGATCGTGCCGCCCATCCCCTCGGTGAACCCCCGCGCCAGGGCGAGCCCCAGCCCGAGCCCGGTCTCGTTGTCGGTGTCGCCGAGCCGCTGGAACGGCTGGAACACCTCGTCGCGCCGGTCCTCGGGGATGCCCGGCCCGTGGTCGGCCACGCGCAGTTCGACGCCGCCGCCGAAGGCGCTCGCCGCGATCCGGACGCGCGTGCCCTCGGGGGCGTAGCGCGAGGCGTTGGCGAGCAGGTTCACGACGACGCGCTGCAGCAGGACCGGGTCAGCCAGGACCGGCGGCAGCTCGCCCGGCAGGTCGAGGTCGACGTCGTCCGGGCCGAGCTCGAGTTCGTCGAGAGCGGGGGCGACGACCGTCTCGAGGGCGGTTGGCAGCGGGGTCACGGCGAGCACCCCGGCCTGCACGCGACTGACGTCCAACAGGTCGGCCAACAGCACCGCGAGCTGGCGCAGGCTCTCGTCGGCGGTCGTGAGCAGCGCCTCCCGGTCGGTGTCGGTGAGCTCGATGTCGGAGGCGCTCAGCGTCTGCACGGCGGCCGAGGCCGCCGCGATCGGGCGACGGACGTCGTGGCCGACGGCCGCCAGGAGGGCGCTGCGGACGCGGTCCGCGGCCGCGATGCGCTCCGCGTCGACCGCGGTGCGCGTGAGCCGGCGGTGTTCCACCGCGGCGTCGAGCTGCTGCTCGACGACCCGCAGCAGCCGTCGTTGGGTCGGGTCGTCGGGTGCGCCCGCGAACTCCAGGACGGCGCCGGACGGGAGGCTCGTGGTCGCGTCCGGCGTGCCCTCGAACGTCCCGGACGTGGCCGGGACCTCGTCGCCCTGCCGGATCCGCACGCCGGTGAAGCCGAACGCCTCGCGCGTGCGGTCGAGCAGCGCCTGCAGGGCGTCGTCGCCACGGAGGACGCTGCCGGCGATGCCGACGAGGAGCCCGGACTCGGCTGCCGCACGGCGTGCCTCGCGGCTCCGCCGGGCCGACCGGTCGACCACGAAGCTGACGAGCACGGCGCTGATCACGTACATCACGAGGGCCACGAGGTGCCACGGCTGCTGGACGGTGACCTGGTAGAGGGGTTGCACGAAGAAGAAGTCGAGGCTCAGCCCGGACAGCACCGCGGCGAACACGGCGGGCCACATCCCGCCCACCAGGGCCACGACGAGCACGAGCAGCTGGTACGCGAGCACGTCGACCGTGATCGAGTCCGGGTCGTCCGTGCGCGACAGGAGCCAGGTGAGCAGCGGCCCGACGGTGAGCGACAGGACGAACGCCGCGGCGATCCGGGCGCGGGACAGGCTGCCGCCGAGCTTCGGCAGGGCGAACCCGCCGCCGGCGCGCTCGTGCGTCACGACGTGCACGTCGATGTCGCCGGACTCCTGGATGACCGTGTTGCCGATGCCCGGTCCGGTGATGGCGGCGGCCAGACGCGAGCGACGGCTGACCCCGATGACGATCTGCGTCGCGTCGACCGACCGGGCGAACCGGACGAGGGTGGACGGCACGTCGTCGCCGACGACCTGGTGGTACGTCCCGCCGAGCTGCTCGAGCAGGGCGCGCTGCTTGCCGAGCGCACCGGGGTGGCGGACCCGGAGGCCGTCGTTCGTCGTGACGTGCACGGCGGCGAGCTCTCCGCCGGCGCTCCGGGCGGCGATGCGGGCGCCGCGGCGCAGGAGCGTCTCGCCCTCGGGGCCGCCGGTCAGTGCGACGAGCACGCGTTCGCGGGTCTCCCAGCGGTGGTCGATGCCGTGCTCGGCGCGGTAGGCCTTGAGCGCGTCGTCGACCTCGTCGGCGAGCCAGAGCAGGGCGATCTCGCGCAGGGCGGTGAGGTTGCCGAGCCGGAAGTAGTTGGACAGCGCGGCGTCGATCCGGGCGGCCGGGTACACCAGCCCGTCGGAGAGCCGCTCGCGCAGGGAGGCCGGGGCGAGGTCGACGACCTCGATCTGGTCGGCCGCGCGGACCACGGCGTCGGGGACGGTCTCGCGCTGCACCGTGCCGGTGATCTCGCGGACGACGTCGCCGAGGGACTGCATGTGCTGGATGTTCACCGTCGAGATGACGCTGATGCCCGCGGCGAGGAGCGCCTGGACGTCCTGCCAGCGCTTCTCGTTCCGGCTGCCGGGCGCGTTCGTGTGCGCGAGTTCGTCGACGAGGGCGACGTCGGGGGCGCGGGCGATCACCGCGTCGAGGTCCATGTCGTCGAGGGCGACCCCGCGGTGCTCGACGACCCGGCGGGGGACGACCTCGAGCCCGTCGACCAGGGCGGCGGTGGCGGCACGCTCGTGGGTCTCGACGACGGCGACCACCACGTCGCGGCCCTCGGCCTGCATGCGGTGCCCTTCCTCGAGCATCGTGAACGTCTTGCCGACGCCGGGGGCCGCGCCGAGCAGGACCCGCAGTTTGCCTCGCTTCACGGGCTCATCCTCTCGCTGTTCGGTCGGTGGTGGGGTGGCGGTGGCGGCTGGCGCGGGGTGGTGGCGCGGGGCGGTGGTGGCGCGGCGCGGGGTGGTGGCAGCTGGCGCGGGGTGGTTCGACGTGCGTCTGCACAACCGGGAGCACGTCGCGCCACGAGATTCCGTGGTGCGAGGTGCTTCCGGTTGTGCGGGCCGCAGCAGCGCGGGGCGCGACCACGGCCGCAACCACGGCCGCGCCCCGCCCCCGCGTCAGCGCGTCGCCGCGAGCGCCAGGTTCAGCTCGAGCACGTTGACGACCGGCTCCCCGAGGAACCCGAGCTGCCGGGCCTCGGTGTGCTCGTCGACGAGCGTGCGGACGGCGTCCTCGGACAGCCCGCGGGCCGAGGCCACCCGGGACACCTGCTGGAGCGCGTACTCCGGGCTGATGTCCGGGTCGAGGCCCGAGCCCGAGGCGGTGACCGCGTCGGCCGGCACCTCGGCGGCGCTGACCCCGTCGGCCTTCGCCACGGCGGCGCGGCGCTCCTCGACCGCCTTGAGCAGGTCGGGGTTCGACGGGCCGAGGTTCGAGCCGGACGAGGCGTTCGCGTCGTAGCCCTCCTCGCCCGCGGCGCTCGGGCGCGACTGGAACCAGCGGTCGGCGCCCTTGCCGTCGAACGACTGCCCGATGAGGGACGAGCCGACGACCTTGCCGGAGGAGTCGGTGACCATCGACCCGTTCGCCTGGTCGCGGAAGGCGGCCTGGCCGACGCCCCACACCGCGAGCGGGTAGACGACACCGAGGACGACGGTGGACAGGAGGGTGAGGCGGATCGCCACACCGGTGGAGCGGAAGGTGGACCGTACAGATGCCATTGGACTAGAACCCCGGGATGAGACCGACGACGAGGTCGATCAGCTTGATGCCGACGAAGGGGACGATGACGCCGCCGAGCCCGTAGACGAGCAGGTTGCGTCCGAGGACGGACGACGCAGAGGCCGCCCGGTAGCGCACGCCCCGCAGGGAGAGCGGGATGAGCGCCACGATGACGAGGGCGTTGAAGACGACCGCGGACAGGATCGCGGACGACGGGCTGTGCAGTCCCATGACGTTGAGCGCCGCGAGGCCGGGGAACGCCGCCTGGAACATGGCCGGGATGATCGCGAAGTACTTCGCGACGTCGTTGGCGATCGAGAAGGTCGTCAGCGCACCGCGGGTGATGAGCAGCTGCTTGCCGATCCGGACGACGTCGATGAGCTTCGTCGGGTCGGAGTCGAGGTCGACCATGTTGCCGGCCTCCTTCGCAGCGGTGGTGCCGGTGTTCATCGCCACGCCGACGTCCGCCTGTGCCAGGGCCGGGGCGTCGTTCGTGCCGTCGCCGGTCATGGCGACGAGGTTGCCGCCCTCCTGCTCCCGCTTGATGAGCGCGAGCTTGTCCTCCGGGGTGGCCTCGGCGAGGTAGTCGTCCACCCCGGCCTCGGCGGCGATCGCCTTGGCGGTGCGCGGGTTGTCGCCGGTGATCATCACCGTGCGGATGCCCATGCTGCGGAGCTCGGCGAACCGGGCGGCCATGCCCTCCTTGACGACGTCCTTCAGGTGCACGACGCCGAGCAGCGCCACGGTCCCGGAGGCGTCGCGCCGTCCGACGACGAGCGGCGTCCCGCCCTGGTCGGAGACCTCGGCGACGGTGGCGTCCACCGAGGCGACGACCGCGGCGTCCGCGGACCCGGCCCAGGCGAGCACGGCGGCCGCGGCGCCCTTGCGGATCTGCGAGCCGTCGGCCAGGTCGAGGCCGGACATGCGGGTCTGCGCCGTGAACGGCACCTCGACCGCGCCGGCGGGCGTCCCGGGTGCGACCCCGTCTGCTGCCGCGAGCGTGACGATGGACCGTCCCTCGGGGGTGCTGTCGGCGGCGCTCGACAGCGCTGCCGCCTCCATGAGCGTCGTGACGGTCACGCCGGGCACCGGGACGACGCGGGACGCCTGGCGGTTGCCGTAGGTGATCGTGCCGGTCTTGTCGAGCAGCAGCGTGGTGATGTCACCGGCGGCCTCGACCGCGCGGCCCGACATCGCCAGGACGTTGTGCTGCACGAGCCGGTCCATGCCGGCGATGCCGATCGCGGAGAGCAGCGCGCCGATGGTGGTCGGGATGAGGCAGACGAGCAGGGCGATGAGCACGGGCACGCTGACCGTGGCGCCGACGAGGCCCGCGATGGGCTGCATCGTGAGGCAGACGATCACGAACACGATCGACAGCGACGCGAGCAGGATGTTCAGCGCGATCTCGTTCGGCGTCTTCTGGCGGGCGGCACCCTCGACGAGCCGGATCATCCGGTCGATGAAGGTCTCGCCGGGCGTGGACGTGATGCGCACCACGATCCGGTCGGACAGCACCCGGGTGCCGCCGGTCACCGCGCTGCGGTCACCGCCCGACTCCCGGATGACGGGCGCGGACTCGCCGGTGACGGCCGACTCGTCGACGCTCGCGATGCCGTCGATGACGTCGCCGTCGCCCGGGACCACCTCACCGGCGACGACGACCACGACGTCGCCCTTGGCGAGGTCGACGGAGGCCAGCTCCTCGGTCTCGGCCCGCAGGGCGGCCGGGTCGCCGGCCGCGTCGTACCCGCGGACGCGCCGTGCGCTCGTGGTGGAGCGGGTCTTGCGGAGGGTGTCGGCCTGCGCCTTGCCGCGGCCCTCGGCCACGGCCTCGGCCAGGTTGGCGAAGACCACCGTCAGCCAGAGCCACACCGCGATCGCGGTGGTGAACGCGGACGGCTCGACGAAGGCGGTCACCGTGGTGAGCGCGGCACCGACCTCGACGATGAACATGACGGGGTTGCGCCACATCAGGCGCGGGTCGAGCTTGCGCAGGGCGCCCGGGAGGCCCGCCGCCAGTTGGCGGGGCCCGAAGGCGGACGAGGTGGTCGGCCGGGAGGCGGTGGTCGCCTCCGGCGCGTCGGTCACGGTGGTCATTGCAGTGTCCTCGGACATCGGCTGGGCGTTCATCGGGCGAGTGCTTCCGCGAGCGGTCCGAGAGCGAGGACCGGGAAGTAGGTGAGGGCGGTGACGATCACGGCGACCGCACCGAGCAGGCCGATGAACAGCGGCCGGTGCGTGGGCAGCGTGCCGCTGGTCGCGGGCACCTTGTCCTGGGCGGCGAGCGACCCGGCGAGCGCCAGGACGAGCGCGATCGGGATGAACCGACCGAGCAGCATCACGACGCCGAGCGCGGAGTTCATCCACGTGGTGTTCGCGGTGAGCCCACCGAACGCCGACCCGTTGTTGTTCGCGCCCGAGGTGAAGGCGTACAGCAACTCGGAGAGCCCGTGGTTGCCCGGGTTGAACAGGCTCGTGCCGAGGACCTGCTCACGGACGCCCGGGATCACCAGGGACAGTCCGGTGCCGAGCAGCACCAGGGTCGGCGTGACCAGGATGTACAGCGCGGCGAAGGTCATCTCGCGGGCGCGGATCTTCTTGCCGAGGTACTCCGGGGTGCGACCGACGAGGAGCCCGCCGATGAACACCGTGATGACCGCGAGCACGAGCATCCCGTACAGGCCGGAGCCGACACCGCCGGGGCTGATCTCGCCGAGCATCATGTTGAGGAGCGCCATCATGCCGCCGATCGGCGTGAAGCTGTCGAACATGCCGTTCACGGCGCCCGTGGACGTCGCGGTCGAGGTCGTGCCGAAGAGGGTCGTGCCGAGGATGCCGAACCGCATCTCCTTGCCCTCCATCGCCGCGCCCGCCGCCTGGGTGGCGCTGCCGCCGCCGGCGAGTTCGGCGATCGACATCACCGAGAGCGACACGAGGAAGATCGCGCCCATCACGGCGAGGATCGCGGTGCCCTGGCGGCCGTCGCCGACGAGCCGCCCGAAGGTGCGCGGGAGCGAGAACGGGATGACGAGCATGAGGAAGACCTCGACGAGGTTCGTCCACGCCTGCGGGTTCTCGAACGGGTGCGCCGAGTTCGCGTTGAAGTAGCCGCCACCGTTCGTGCCGAGCTCCTTGATCGCCTCCTGCGACGCGACGAAGCCGTCCGGGATGTGCTGCGTCCCGCCGGCGAGGGTGGTGACGTCGATCCCGGCGCCCCAGGACTGCACGACGCCCCCGGCGACGAGCACGAGCGCGAACACGAACGCGCCGGGCAGGAGCAGGCGACCCGTGCCGCGCACGACGTCGACCCAGACGTTGCCGAGCGTGCCCGACTTCCGGCGGGCGAACCCGCGGACCAGGGCGACGGCGACGGCGAGGCCGACCGCGGCGGACAGGAAGTTCTGCACCGCGAGGCCCGCCATCTGCACGGTGTAGCCGACGGTGGCCTCGGGCGAGTAGGACTGCCAGTTCGTGTTCGCGACGAACGACGCCGCCGTGTTGAACGCGAGCGACGGCCCGACGTCCGGCAACCCGAGGTTCCCCGGCAGCACCACCTGGATGCGCTGCAGCAGGTAGACGACGAGGAGCCCGACGACGCTGAACAGCAGCACGCCCCGCAGGTACGCGGGCCAGGACTGCTCGGCGTCGGGGTCGACCCCGATCACCCGGTACACGCCGCGCTCGATGCGGGCGTGCTTCGTCGGCGTGTAGACGTGCGCCATCCAGTCCCCGACCGGGCGGTAGGAGACGACGAGGAGCAGGACGAGCGTCGCGACCTGGGCGATGCCGGCCCAGGTGTCGGCGGCGGAGCCGGCCATCAGAAGCGCTCCGGGTGGACCAGGGCCCACACCAGGTAGACGACTGAGGCGATGCCGAGGACGGCGGCGGCGATGGTGACGACGATCACAGTCGCTCCACCCCCTTGGCGATGAGTGCCACCACACCGAACACGGCGAGGACACCGGCGACGACGAAGACGTCGAACACGAGGGACTCCAGGGTTGCTGCGTGGTCCGCGTCGGGTGACGCTGACCGCACCACGTGTGGTGCGGAACCGATGCTGGATCCGGCACCGCGCCTCCAGGCCGGTCCTAACGGGTTCCTGACGGCCTGCTGTCGGACGCATGCGCCGCCCTAACGACCGACGCGGCGCGAGCCGCGGATGCTCAGCCTCGTTGCCGAGGCCGGGGCGACGCTGGTACCCTTGCAGCATCACGATCGGCCCGCTCGCCTGACGGCTCGGGCCGATTTTCTTGTCCCGGGGGGAGACGAGGTGCCCTACACGAAGCCGTGGCTGTCGATCGACGACCAGATCGGGATCCTTCGCCGCCGAGGACTCGTCATCCCGGACGTCGAACGCGCGGCGGCCGTGCTGCACGAGGTGGGGTACTACCGGCTCACCGGCTACCTCTACCCGCTCCGGCAGTCCCACACGGTGATCGATGAGCGCGGACGAGCGTCGGTCGTCGTCGAGGAGCAGTACCGCGTCACTGCCCGGTTCGACCACGCCTGCGAACTGATCGCCTTCGATCGAGCGCTGCGCTTGCTGGTCCTCGAGGCCGTGGAACGGGTCGAAGTCGCTATCCGCACCAGGCTCGCGCACGTCCTCGGTCGGCTGTCGCCGTTCGCCCACGAGGATCCAGCAGCATTCAGTGCGGCCTTCACCGCCTCGGGATCGGACCCCGACCGGCGCAGCGAACACCAGCGGTGGCTGGGCCGGCTCGAGGACCGGAAGGGCCGTTCGGATGAGTCGTTCGTGACGCACTTCCGCGATCGGTACGACGGACACATGCCCGTCTGGGTCGTCGTCGAGTTGCTCGAACTCGGGCAGGTGTCGCGGCTGTACGGCGGGCTCCGGAACGATCTCGCCACCGAAGTCGCCGCGGCGTTCTCGGTTCCGACGAAACAGTTGATGCGGAGCTGGCTCGCGTCCGTCAACTACGTGCGCAACGTCGCTGCCCACCACTCGCGGTTGTTCAACCGCAAGCTTGTCGTCGCTCCCAAGCGCCCGACCGCGGCGCAGGTCCCGGCGCTCGCACACCTCGGTTCCGGATCGGCACCGAAGCGTTTCGGCGTCTACGAGGTCTTGGCAGTCCTGGCGCATCTGCTCGATGCCGTGCCTTCCGACGAGGACTGGCAGGTGCGGACGGCGGCACTCCTGTCGTCCTTCCCGGACATCGACGGGATCGACGTCGGCTCGACCGGTGCAGATCCGGCATGGCTCCAAGAGCCGCTCTGGAACCCCCGGCAGACCCGCGCCGTCTGATCAGCCACGACCGGCGTCGAGCAACCGTGCCGCGAGCGCCTCCACCGCGACCCGCAGCTCCTCCGGCCCCTCGACCGTGAACGGCACCGTCGTCCCGGCGAGCACCCCAGCGAGTCCGTCCCACGACCACGACCCGAGCGTCACCCGCCGGCGACCCTCCCCCGTGGGCTCGACGACGGCGTCCTCCGGCAGGAACGGTGCGATCCGCTCGGCGTCCGCGGCCGTCATGAGTACCGACCCGGTGCACGGCCACACGTCCTCGGTCGACGAGCCCCGGAACCGTGCCGAGACGAACGCCGTGACGTCGCCACCCGGGACCGGTCGCGGGGTGAACGCCAGCCGGGTGGGCATCCGCGGCACGATCCGGTCGACGCGGTAGGTGCGCCAGTCGTCGTGCTCGGGGTCCCACGCGAGCAGGTACCAGCGGCCGTTCCGCGCGACGACCGCGTGCGGCTCGACGCGGTGCGGGGTGTCCCGCTCGCCGTAGCCGAAGCGCAGGACCTCGTGGCGGCGGACGGCCTCACCGACGGCGACGAGCACCTCGGGGTCGACGCGGGTCCGCCCCGGCGCGGCCACGGCGTCCACCAGGTCGACCCGGTTCCGCAGCCGTTCGGGCATCACCTGGCGCACGGTGGCGAGCGCCCGGGTCGCGGCCTCGGCGATGTCGGCGCCCGAGGCCGGGGCGACCGCGAGGGCGAGGGCGATCGCGACGGCCTGCTCGTCGTCGAAGAGCAGCGGCGGCAGGTCCGAACCGGCGGCGAGCCGGTAGCCGCCCGCGGGTCCGCGCACCGACTCCACGCGGTACCCGAGGTCCCGGAGCCGGTCGACGTCGCGGCGGAGCGTGCGCGGGCTGACGGCCAACCGGGTCGCGAGTTCGTCGCCGGCCCAGTCGCGGTGCACCTGCAGCAGGGAGAGCAGCGACAGCATGCGCGAGGACGGTCCGGACATGCCTCCATCCTCGTCCGGGTTGCGGTCACGATCTGACCGCAACGCCCGACACACTCCTGCCATGAGCATCGAGACGACCACACACCTCAACTTCGACGGCCAGGCCCGCGCGGCCCTGGACCACTACGCGACGGTCTTCGGCGGGACCGTGACCGCCGCGACCTACGGCCAGATGGGCGCATCGCAGGACCCCGCATGGACCGACCGCATCGTGTTCGGCCAGGTCACCACCGAGGCCGGTCTCCGGATCATGGCGTTCGACGTCTGGCCGGACCAGCCCTACGACCAGGGCACGAACGCCTTCTACGTCTTCGTGCACGGTGACGACGCGGACGAGGTCACGCGCTACTGGGAGGCCCTGTCCGACGGCGCCGAGGTGCGCCAGCCCCTCGCACCGACGCCGTGGGCGCCGCTCGCGGGACAGCTGCGCGACCGGTTCGGCGTCGTCTGGCAGCTCGACGTCGCGGCACCGCAGGCCTGACGTTCGGCCACGGATGGAGCAGACGACGTCGGGTACCGAGCGCGGACCCGACGTCGTCTGCTCCGTCGACGTGGAGGCCCGCACTCCGCCGGCGTGTGCAGGCCCGCAAGCCGTCGGCGCGGAGGCCCTCAGCCCGCGGGCGTCCAGGTGCTGACCGTCACGGCGGCGGTGACGGTCGTGGGCGCGAAGGCCTGGTCCGGGTCGACGTGGTGGTGGCTCGGCCCCATGTGCACGACGTCGTGCACGTCCTCGGCGGTCAGGTCCATCGTCCACGTCAGGTCGTCCGAGCTCCGCAGCGCGAACGACGGCGTCAGCGAGTCGTGCAGCCGTCGCTCCTTCTCCGGGTCCACGGCGATCGTCGCCTCGGCGAGCTCCGCCAGGTGGCCGGGCCGCGGGGTCACCACCGCCAGGACCCCCGCCGGGTGCAGCACGCGGGCGTACTCCCGCTGGTTGCGCGGCGCGAACACGTCCAGCACGACGGCGGCTGCGTCGTCGACGACCGGGAGGCGCTCGGTCACGTCCCCGACGACGGCTCCCGCCCGCGCGTGCACCCGTGCGGCGCGACGGATCGCCACCGCGGACAGGTCCAGCGCGACCCCGAGGCGGGCCGCGACGGCCCCTGCCGGGGCCGGGCCGCGCCTCCCGTCCGGGTCCGGCGCGTCAGCACCGCCGGCCGCGTCGTCGGCGACCGCGTCGAGCGCGTGGGCGAGGTAGGTCCCGGGACCGGACCCGACGTCGAGCACGACGCCCGGGGCGGTGGCGTCGGCGACGACCGCGGCGAGCGCCCGCTCGACGGGCCGGTAGTGCCCGCGGCCGAGGAACCGCACGCGGGCGTCGACCATCGCGGGGGTGTCCGCCGTGAGCGCGCGGCGCTTCGCGGGGAGGAGCGTGAGGTGGCCCTGCTTCGCCTCGTCGTACCGGTGACCCGTCGCGCACCCGACCGATCCGTCCGCGACGCGGGCGAGCGGCTCGGCGCAGACGGGGCAGGCGAGCACGGGGAGGAGGTCGTCGCGCACCCCCACAGCGTACGCAGCGTGTGGACGGCGGGCCGTCACGCCAGCGTGAGCGGTCCTCGGTAGCGTCGGGACATGGCCGTCATCCACCACGCAACCCTCCGACCGACCAAGGCCGAGGCCCTCGCAGCCTGGCTGCCCGCGCAGCCGTGGAGCGGGCTGTCCGCCGGGGAGTCCGTCGAGGTCGTGACGCGCTTCCGGTTCGACGACCCTGCGGGCGAGGTCGGCGTCGAGGTGATCGTCGTGCGGACCCCGGACGGCCGACTGCTGCACACGCCGTTGACGTACCGCGGTGCGCCGCTCGAGGGTGCCGGCGCGCACCTCGTGACCGAGATGGACCACTCGGTGCTCGGTCGCCGGTGGGTGTACGACGCGGTGGGCGACCCGGTCTACGCCGACGTCGTGCGCCGGGCGATCGTCACGGGCGGCCACGAGGCCGACCTCGAGCGCGCGGACGGCTCCGGGACGTTCGACAAGGAGGCGACGGCGGTGGGCAGCGGCTCGGCGTCGGACTCCCCCACCGTGACCCGGGTCGAGGCGCACACCGACGGCACCGAGACCACGGTGCGGACCGACCACGGCGACCTTGTCGTGCTGCGGGTGGTCGGGCTGCCGGTGCCGGACGGCCAGACCCTCACCGCGTCGTGGGCGGACGACCACGCGGTCGTCGCGGTGCTGCCCGCCTGAGACCCGCGTGGCGCCCCGATCGGGTGCGCCGCGCTCCGGCACGGTCGCCGTCGCCGTCGCCGCCGCCGTCGCCGCCGCCGTCGCCGTCGCCGTCGCCGTCGCCGTCGCCGTCCATGCTCCTGAGCGTGTGCCCGACCCCGCCCCGGGACGTGCCCCGTCCGGGGGACTCCGAGGGAACCGGCGTCTGATTGCAATGTGCAACTTCGACGACGTGACCCCTGGGCGGCGCTCCTGCCCGCCTCGGTGGTCGTCGTCGCCACGACCCACGACCTCGACGGTCCGCTGACCGACGACGAGCGCACGGCGGTCGCCACGGCACTGCCGGCCCGTCGCGCGGAGTTCACGACCGGTCGTGTGCTCGCCCGCCGTGCCTGCGCGGCCACGGGGATCGACGCGCCGTCCATCCCCGTCGCACGGAGCGGCGCACCCGTGTGGCCCGACGGTGTCGTCGGCGCGATCACGCACTGCGCCGGACTCCGCGCGTGCGCCGTCGGTCGGTCCGTCGAACACGCCGGGATCGGCATCGACGCGACCCCCGCCCGACCGCTGCCCGCGGGGGTGCTCGAGCGCATCGCGGACCTCGACAGCACGCCCGTCCGGGCCGGTCTCGACGCCCTCCGCCGATCCGGTGGTGAGAGTCCGGACAGTGTGCTGTTCGCCGCGTCCGAGGCGGTCGCGAAGGCACGGACGACGGCCCACGGCGGCTGGTTCGGGATCGACGGCGCACGCGTGGTGCTGCGTCCGGACGGCACCTTCGTGGCGACCGCCCGACGGGGCCCGGCGTTCACAGCCACGGGCGGGTGGGCGGTGGACCGGGGGACGGTGCTGGCGGGGACGGTGCTGGCCCGGGACGTGCCGGGCGGGGACGTGCCGGACGGGGGTGTGCCGGGCTGGGACGCACCGGACGGGGGCGGGGACGGCGCTCGCTGAGCGCCGGGACGGGTGCGCAGGGGCGCGCTCGACGGAACGACGAAGGGACGAACGATGGAGCAGCCAGTGCAGGCACACGACGTGCAGGGACGGGGCGAGCAGGGGCTCGTGGACACCTCGGTCGAGGCGGTGTTCGCACAGCACGCCGACCGACCCGCCCTGCGGCACCGGGACGGCGCGACCGTCACGGACACGAGCTACCGGGAGCTGTGGGAGCGGGCGGGCGCGGTGGCGGCGGCCCTCGGTGAGACCGTCACGCCCGGGGACCGGATCGCGGTGCTCGGCGCCCCGACCGCCGACCTCCTGACGCTCGACCTGGCCGCGTGGATCCTCGGCGCGGTGAGCGTGCCGCTGCAGGCGAGCGCACCCGTCGGGGCGCTCCGCGCGATCGTCGACGAGACCGAGCCCGTGTGGCTCGGCGTCACGGCGGAGCACGCGGCGACGGCCCGGGCGGTGACCGAGGAGACGGACGCCGACGTGCGGACGGTGCTGCTCGACGGCACCGGCAGCGAGGACGGTGACGGTGACGGCAGCGGAGACAGCGCCGGCAGCGCGGACGGCGACGGCAGCGACACCGCTGCCGCCCCCGCGACCCTGGAGGCGCTCGTGCGCCGCGGTGCCGGGCGCCCCCGTCCGACCCCGTGGCAGCCCGCGCCGGGCGAGGACCCGCTCGCGCTCCTGCTCTACACGTCGGGCAGCACCGGCACCCCGAAGGGTGCGATGTACACCCGCGCCATGGTCGAGCGGCTGTGGCACGCGCTGCGCCCCGACCCCGCGGCCCCCGACGCGACGACCGCCCCGGCCGAGGCCGCCCCGGCCGCCGATGTCGTCGGCTACGCCTACCTGCCGATGAGCCACCTGACCGGCCGCGCCGCCGTGCTCGCGACCCTCGGCCGGGGCGGGACGGTGGCCCTCGCGACCTCGACCGACCTGTCGACCCTGTTCGACGACCTGCGCGTGTACACCCCGACCGAGCTGGTCCTCGTGCCGCGCGTGGCCGAGATGATCCGGCAGGAGGGCGAGCGCGAGGAGCAGCGACGGACGGCCGCGGCCGGTGCCGACTCCGACCCCGCGGCAGTCCGCGCCGCCGTGCAGGCCGACCTGCGGGTCCGTGCCCTCGGCGGTCGGGTGCGCCAGGCGATCTGCGCGAGCGCCCCGCTCACCCCCGAGCTGCGCGCGTACATCGAGGGGTGCCTCGGCACGACCCTGCACGACCTGTACGGCTCGACCGAGGCCGGCAGCATCCTCCGCGACGGCGTCGTCCAGCAGCCGCCCGTCACCGAGCACAAGCTCGTCGACGTCCCCGAGCTCGGCTACCGGGTCACCGACCGGCCGCACCCCCGCGGCGAGCTGCTCGTGAAGAGCACGGCCGTGATCCCCGGCTACTTCCGCCGCCCGGACGTCACCGCCGCGGTGTTCGACGAGGACGGCTTCTACCGGACCGGCGACGTCATGGCGCAGACCGGACCGGACACCTACGAGTACCTCGACCGCCGGAACAACGTCATCAAGCTGTCGCAGGGCGAGTTCGTCGCCGTCGCTGCGCTCGAGGCGGTGTACGGCGGCACGCCCGAGGTCCGCCAGGTCGCCCTGCACGGCGACAGCCGGCACGCGTTCCTGCTCGCCGTGGTCGTCCCCGAGGACCCGGCTGCGACCGAGCACGACGTCCTCGCCGCCCTGCAGCGCACCGCGCGCGAGAACGGTCTCGCCCCGTACGAGGTCCCCCGCGGCGTGATCGTCGAGCCGGACCCCTTCACGGTCGAGAACGGCATGCTCTCCGACGCCCGGAAGCTCCTCCGCCCGCGCTTCACCGAGCGGTACGGCGAGCGCTTCGCCGCCGTGTACGACGCCGTCGCCGAGCAGCAGAGCGGCATCCTCGTCGCCGCGCTCCGGGAACACGTGGCGGACGAGCCGACGGTCGACACCGTGGTCCGGGCCGCTCGCGAGTTCCTCGGCGCCGAGGTGTCCACCGAGACCGCCGCGGCCGCACGCTTCTCGGACCTCGGCGGGGACTCGCTGTCCGCGCTGACGTTCTCGGGGATCCTCGAGGACGTGTTCGAGGCCGAGGTCCCCGTCGGCGTCATCACCGACCCGACGAACGACCTCGCCGCCGTGGCCGCGTACGTCGAGCGCACCGCCGCCGAGGACCGACCGACCGTGACGCGCGTGCACGGTGCCGACCCGACCGTGCTGCGCGCGGAGGACCTGCGCCTCGACCGCCTGCTCGGCACGGTGCCCGAACCGGTCACCCGGGCCACGAGCGAAGGACAGGGCCCCACCAGCACCAGCACCAGCACCGACCCAGACACCAGCGCGGGCACCGGCGCCGGCACCACGCCCCGCACGGTCCTGCTCACCGGCGCGAACGGCTACCTCGGCCGCTTCACCGCGATCGACTGGCTGGAGCGGCTGGCCCCCGTCGGCGGCACCCTCGTCTGCCTGGTCCGCGGTGCCGACGACGCCGACGCCCGCCGCCGACTCGAGGCCGCGTTCACCGCCGACCCCGCCTTCGCCGCGCGCTTCGCGGAGCTCGGCGGGGCGCTCGAGGTCGTCGCCGGCGACGTCAGCGAGCACCTGCTCGGACTCGACGAGGGCCGGTGGCACGACCTCGCGGCGCGGGTGGACCTCGTCGCGCACGTCGCCGCGCTCGTGAACCACGTGCTGCCCTACACGGCGCTGTTCGGCCCGAACGTCGTCGGCACCGCCGAGGTCCTGCGCCTCGCGATCGCCGCCGGGAGCGTACCCGTGACGTTCGTGTCGAGCGTCGCGGTCGCCGGTGGTGCCCGCCCGAGCGCCACCGAGGACGTCGCACCCGACGTCCCCGCGGCGCTGCTCGAACGCGCCGACGTCCGGACGACGATCCCGACGTGGACGATCGCCGACGAGTACGCGAACGGCTACGGCGCGAGCAAGTGGGCGAGCGAGGTGCTGCTCCACGACGCGCACGAGCGGTACGGCGTGCCGGTCGCGGTGTTCCGCTCGGACATGGTCCTGGCGCACCCGCGGTGGCGCGGCCAGGTGAACCTGCCCGACGTGTTCACCCGGCTGGTCTGGAGCGTGCTGGCGACCGGGCTCGCCCCGGCGTCGTTCGTGCAGCCCGCCCCGGACGGCGGTCGGCAGCGCTCGCACTACGACGGGCTGCCGGCGGACTTCACGGCCGCCGCGATCGACGCGATCGGCGCCGCGGTCACCGAGGGGTACCGGACGTTCAACGTCGTGAACCCGCACGACGACGGCGTCTCGCTCGACACCTTCGTCGACTGGCTCGTCGAGGACGGGCACCCGGTCGAGCGGGTCGCCGACCACGCCGAGTGGGTCACGCGGTTCCGGGACGCCCTCACGGCACTGCCGGAGGAGGACCGTGCACGCTCGGTCCTGCCGCTCCTGCACGCGTTCGCCGCACCGGAGGCGCCGCACGCCGACTCGTCGATCCCCGCCGACGACTTCGCCGCCGCGGTCCGCGACGTCCGGCCGCTCGGCTCGCCGGAGATCCCGCCGCTCGACCACGCGCTCATCAGCAAGGTCGCGGACGACCTGACGTACCTGGGCCTGCTCGCCCCGGCGCACGTCGGGGCGCGCTGACGGACCGCTGACGCGTCGGACGGGAGGCGCAGTGCCCGGCCGCCACGCGCCTCCCGTCCGCCCCTGGCCACCCGTCGGACGGGAGGCGCGGTGCCCGACCGCCACGCGCCTGCCGTCCGCCCCCGGTCGCGCCGGTGCGCCCGGTGTCCCCGCGACGTCGGTGGCACCGACAGGGCCTGCCTGGTCCGGTGCGCCCCTGGCAGGATCGGGCGCGTGAAGACACTGGAGTTGCCACAGACCGACCTCACCGCGTCCGACGTCGTCGTCGGGCTCATGCGGATCACCGACATGAGCGACGAGGAGATCCGGTCGCTCTACGCCGCCTCCCGGGACGCCGGCGTCACGATGTTCGACCACGCCGCGATCTACGGCGGCTGGCACGGCTGCGAGGCCCGCTTCGGCGAGGCCGTCACGCTGTCGTCCTCCGAGCGCGAGGCGATCCAGCTGCAGACCAAGGTCGGCATCCGGCAGGGGTACTTCGACTTCTCGTACGAGCACATCGTCGAGTCGGTGCACGACTCGCTCGAGGCCCTGCGCACGGACTACGTCGACGTCCTGCTCCTGCACCGCCCCGACGCCCTGGTCGAGCCGGAGGAGGTCGCCCGCGCGTTCGACGAGCTGCACGCCGCCGGCAAGGTGCACCACTTCGGCGTCTCGAACCACACCCCCGGCCAGGTCGAGCTGCTGAAGCAGTCGGTCCGGCAGCCGCTCGCGTTCAACCAGGTGCAGCTGAGCATCACGCACGCGAACGTCATCGCGCAGGGCGTCGCCGCGAACATGGGCGGGCTCGACCAGTCCGTCGACCGGGACAACGACGTCCTCAACCACGCGCGGATGAACGGGATCACGCTGCAGGCCTGGTCGCCGTTCCAGAAGGGCTTCTTCGACGGGGTGTTCCTGGGCGACCGGGAGCAGTACGCCGAGCTGAACGACGTGCTCGACGAGGTCGCCGCGGCCCACGGGGTGACCCCGACCGGCATCGCGGTGGCGTGGATCACCCGGCACCCCGCGCACTTCCAGGTGGTGCTCGGCACGACGAACCCCCAGCGCGTCCGGGAGGCCGCGGCCGGGTCGGACGTCGTGCTGTCGCGCGAGGAGTGGTACCGGATCTTCACGGCGGCGGGGCACACCGTCCCCTGAGCCGCTGAGCTCCCCGAGGCGCTCGGTGGGGCGCCGGTCGGGGTGGCCGGCGTCGCCTGCTCAGTCCTCGGTGGGCGCGCTCGGCACGTCGACGTCCACCGGGGACACCCGGGTCGGGTCCGCCGTGGCGCCGCCGACGACGTCGAACGAGATCCCCAGCGCGGCCGCGGTGTCCGCGTCGAGCTCGAGGCCGTCCTCCGTCACCTCGTCCTCCGGGATCGCGCGGCCACCGGACGGGTCGAAGGAGTTCGCGAACGACATGCGGACGAGCATGCCCGCGGTCGCTTGGTGGACGCCGGGAGGTCGCCGTCGCGGAGCGTCTCAGCCGATGGCGGGCGCGGTCGACGGCACCGCGGCGCTGTCCGTCCCGGTGACGGTTCCGGAGTCGGTGCCCGTCCGTGCGCGCTTGTCGCTCGTGGTGTCCACGGCACCCGCGCCCTTGTCCTTGCCCTTGCCGCCGGTCGCCCCGGGTCCGCCGCTGCCGGGTCCGGTCCCGGTGCCGCCCTGCGGTGCCTGCACGGGGTTCGACGCCGGACCGCCGGGCTGCGGGCCCACGGTCGGGTCGTCGGCGGGCTGGCTCGGCTCCTGCTGCGCGGGCTCGCTCGGTTCCTGCTGCGCCGGCTCGCTGGGCTGCTCCTCGGGCTCGCTCGGCTGCTGCTCGGCGGGCTCGCTCGGCTCGTCGTCGGTGCCGCTCGTGGGCTCCGAGGACGGGCTGGCGGGCTGGCTCGACTCCGTCGGGGCCGGGGTGCTGCCGTCACGACCCGACGCGAACAGGGCGATCCCGATGCCCGCGAGCACGAGGAGCCCGACCACGACGGCCGCGATCACGAGACCACGTCGGCGGCCCGAGCCGTCCGCGTCCCGACCCGCGCCGCCCGCACCCGAGCCGCGTCCCCCGGCAGCACCGCCCGCGGCACCGGCACCGGCACCGGCACCCGCACCCGCGCCCGCACCGCCCCGAGCTCCCTGCGTCCCGAGGATCGTCGTGGCGACGTCGTCCTGCCCGCCCGAGCCCGCACCGGCCGGACGACCGGCACCGCTCTGCCCGAGCACCGCCGTGCGGTCGTACGCGCGCGTCGCGGTGTCCGGCGCACCGGGCGTCGCCATCGCCTGGGTCGCCGCGTCGCCGTGGGCGGGGTCTGCGCCGAATCCGAGTGCGGCACCGGCAGCACCGGCAGCGGCACCGGCGGCTCCGGCGGCGGCGCGCGTCATGGTCCCGGGTCCGCCGGGCAGCAGCTGCGTCGCCGGAGCGGCGTCGTCACGGCCGAGGGCACGGAGCCGCTGGGCCGCCTCGGCCGCGGTGGGCCGCTCGGCGGGGTCCTGCGCCGTCATCACGTGCAGCAGCGTGCGCCACGCGGTCGGCAGGTGCTGGTCGATCTCCGGCCCGCGGGTCAGCCGTGCGGTCGCCGACTCCACCGCGCTGCCCGGGAAGGGCCGCTCCCCGGTCAGGCACTGGAGCAGCACGAGGCCGAGGGCGTACACGTCGGCCTTGCCGGTGACCTCGCGGCCCGTGACCTGCTCGGGCGAGATGTAGGCGGCCGTGCCGATCACGGTGCCGGTGCCGGTGACCCGGGCGGCGTCGCGGAGCAGGGCGATGCCGAAGTCGGCGAGCTTGACGTGCTCCCCGTCGCTCTCGAGCAGCACGTTCGCGGGCTTCACGTCGCGGTGGACGATGCCCTGCGCGTGCACCGCCGCCAGGCCGTCGGCCACCTGGGCCCCGACGCGGGCGGTCGTCCCCGGGTCGAGCGGCCCCTCGCGCAGGCGGGTGTCGAGGTCGCTGCCGGGGACGAGCTCCATCACCAGGTACGAGTCGCCGTCGACGTCGTCGAGCGCGGCGTCGTACAGGGTCACGAGCGCGGGGCTGCGGAGCGCGGCGAGGGTGTGCATCTCGGCCTCGGCACGGGCACGCTCGCCGTGGTCCACCGCGCCGATGCGGAACACCTTGACGGCGACCTCGCGTCCGAGCTGCTCGTCGACGGCCCGGTACACCGATGCCATGCCCCCGTGTCCGAGGGTTCCCGTGACGCGGTACCTGCCGCCGAAGAGCCGATCTGCCATGCCTCGGAACCTACCGTGGCCGCCTGACCACGCTCAGCGGCGGACCGGGTCCGCGCCGCGGTGCAGGGCGGTCAGGTAGAGCCGGTGCGCGGTCACCACGAGGGCCAGCCAGGCGAGGCCGAGTGCCCACGCCGCCAGGACGTCGGTGGTCCAGTGGTGCCCGAGGAACACCCGCGAGACGCCGACGGACAGCACGAACAGGGTGCCGACGACGATCGTCCACACCCGGGTCACGGTGCGGGACTGGCGCAGGATGAGCAGGTAGACGATCGTGCCGACCACCACGGTGGCGTTGAGCGTGTGCCCGGACGGGAACGACGGCGAGTGCTCGTACGGCGGCACGGCGTCGGACAGCGGGGGACGTGCCCGCCCGACGAGGTCCTTGCCGGCGATCGTCATGAGGAGCGACCCTCCGCTCGCGGCGACGAGCAGCACGAACGGCGTCCAGGCGCGGCGCTGCACGGTGAACCCGACGAGGAAGCCGACGGCGACGATCGGCATCCCGATCGTCCCCGCGATGTCGGTCCACCACGTGACCGCGCGGTCGGCGAACGGGGAGCGCAGCGTGAGCATCCAGTCGAGCACCGGCCGGTCGAGCACGGCGACGTCGTCGGAGGCGCGGACGGCGTCGTAGACCTCGGAGGCCGCCCACGTCGCGGTCACGGCGACGCCGATCCCGACGAGCAGCGTCAGCACGAGCACCGGGAGCGCGCCGTAGCGGCGTCCGGCAGCGGCCCAGGCCTCGGCGGTGGCGTGCCCGGCGCGGGACCGCCAGGACGTCAGGTCGACCGTGCCGACGTGCCGGTCGACGTCCACCGAGGCCCGCTCCGCCTGCTCGGCCTGCCGGGCGACCGCGCGGACGGGCCGGTCCGGCTCCTCGTGCTCCGCTCGCTGCATCGCCCCACCCTGCACGCACACACCTGCGAGCGCTCGGGCACGACGCACCCGCGAGCGCACGGGCACGACCCGCCGTCCGCAACCGCGATCGCTCGGACCGGCCGTCAGTCCTTGGCCGAGCCGTAGTCCCGCACGGTCGACACCGACAGCGGGAACACGATCGGGAAGTCCCGGAACAGCAGCCGCCCGGCCTCCTCCGCCGCGGCCCGGACCTGCTCGGCCACCCACGCGGCGTGCTCGACCGGCGTGTGCACCACGATCTCGTCGTGCACGAAGAACACCAGGTGCGGCCCGGCCGTCACCGGCCCGGGGAACCGCGCGGCGAGCCGTGCCCGCAGCGACCCCATCCACGCGAGCGCCCACTCCGCCGCCGTGCCCTGCACCACGAAGTTGCGGGTGAACCGGCCCCAGCTCCGCGACCGCGACTCGACGGCCCGCTGCTGCGCCGTGGTGCCCTCGACCGACCACGCCCGGTTGCGCGCGGCGAACCAGGCCTCGTCGGGGACGGGCGACGTCCGGCCGAGCAGCGTCGTCACGGGCTCGCCGCGCTCCCCCGCCCGGGCCGCACGGTCGACCAGGCCGAGCGCCGCCGGGAACGCCCGGGCCAGGCGGGGCACGAGCCGTCCTGCGTCGCCCTGCGTCGCGCCGTACATCGCGCCGAGCATCGCCCCCTTGGCCTGCTGCCGCGTCTCGACGGCCCCCGAGGCGACGACGCCGTCGTACAGGTCGCGCCCGTCCCCCGCGGTCGCCATCGCCCGGTCGCCGGCCATCGCGGCGAGGACGCGCGGTTCGAGCTGGGCGGCGTCGGCGACGACGAACGCCCAGCCCTCGTCGGCGACCACGGCGGCGCGGACGGTCCGCGGCAGCTGCATCGCTCCGCCACCGTCCGCCGCCCAGCGCCCGGTGACGACCCCGCCGACGACGTACCGCGGGTGGAACCGACCGTCCTGGACCCACTCGTCGAGCCACGCCCACCCGTTGGCGGTCAGCAGGCGGGACAGACGCTTGTACTCGAGCAGCGGGGCGATCACCGGGTGGTCGAGCTCCTGCAGCTCCCACTTGCGCGTGCTCGTCACCGCGAGCCCGGCCGCCCGCAGCGCCCGGAGCACGTCGGTGGGCGAGTCCGGGTTGAGCGCGGGGTCGCCCAGGGCTTCCCGCAGCTCGACCGCGAGCTCCTCGAGCCGACGCGGCCGCACCCCGGGCGGCACCCGCGGTCCGAGCGCGTCCTCGAGCAGCCGCTCGTGCACGTCCCGCCGCCACGGCAGGCCGGCGTGCAGCACCTCGGCGGCGACGAGCGCGCCCGCGGACTCCGCCGTCGTGAGCAGCCGGAGCGCTCCGGGCGTCGTCGACGCGGCCACCGCGTCGAGCTGCGCGCGCAGCTCGACGACCGGATCGGCGTCGTCGTCCGGGGGCGCGACGGTGAAGAGCGCGTCGTCGAACAGCCGGGCCTGCGTCGGGCGGGTGACCCGCGCCTCCAGACCGGGTCCGTCCCAGGTGTCCGCGGGGGCCGCGACGAGCGCCGTGCCCCGCGTCGCGAGCGCGTGCCGCAGGATGCGGCGGGTCAGCCGCAGGTCGGTGCAGCGGCCGACGCGGCCGCCGGCCGCGAGGACGGCCGGGTACCAGCGCGCGGTGTCGTCCCAGACCCAGCGCACGTCCGGTCCGTCGTGGGCCGCGACGAAGGCCGGGAGGCGCGGCTCGTCCAGGCGGGTCGGCGCACCGGCCGACTCCCCCGCGTCGGTCAGGGGCGTCGCGGTGACGCCGCCGTCGACGCGGTGGAGGACGAGGTGCACCCGACGATCATGCCGTGCGCCACCGTCCCCGGCGTGCGGGGGCCGATCGGTGACGTGTCGTCGAGCGCGAGGTTAGGTTAGCCTCTCCTTCGTGCTCCACGTGCTCCGGTCCCGCGCTGCCCGCCCACCACTCGTCGCCGGCGTCGTCGCCCTCGCGCTCCTCGCGCTCACCGGCTGCGGTGCCTCCGAGGCGGTCCCGCAGGCGACCGGCACCGCGACGGCCGGCGAGGGCACCACGTCCTACCCGCTCACGATCGAGGACTGCGGCCGGCGGGTCACCGTCGAGTCCGCCCCGCAGCGCATCGTGTCGCTCGACCAGAACTCCACCGAGATCCTGCTGTCCCTCGGCCTCGCGGACCGGATGGTGGGCACCGCCTCGTGGACCGACCCGGTCCTGCCGAGCCTGGCCGCCGCGAACGAGCGGGTCCCCCGGCTGTCCGACAACGCCCCCACCTACGAGGTGCTGCTCGACGCACGGCCCGACTTCGTGACCGCGTCGTTCGGCCGCCACTACGGGCAGGGCGGTGTCGCGAGCCGTGCGCGCCTCGCCGAGACCGGCATCGGCTCGTACCTGTCCCCGACCGACTGCGAGGGCGACGTCAGCATCAACGGCGGCGGCAAGCGCACACAGGCCCTCACCACCGCGCAGCTCTACCGCGAGATCCACGACCTCGCCGAGGTGTTCGACGTGCAGCGCCGCGGCGACGCCCTGGTGGCCGAGCTGCGCGCCCGCGCCGAGGCCGCCACCGCGCGCACCGACCTCGACGGCCAGCGGGCGTTCTTCTGGTTCGCCGACACGAAGACGCCCTACGTCGCGGGCGGTCTCGGGTCGGGGCAGCTCCTGGCCGACGAGACCGGACTCGACAACGTGTTCCGGTCGTCGCGCGACGACTGGCCCGCGGTCGGGTGGGAGCAGGTGGTCGCCGCCGACCCGCAGGTGATCGTGCTCGGAGACCTCCAGCGCGACCGGTTCCCCGGCGACCGGCTCGACGACAAGATCGCCTTCCTCGAGCACGACCCGCTGACGAAGGACCTCGACGCGGTCCGGAACCACCGGTTCGTCGCGCTGCACGGCGCCGAGCTCAACCCGTCCATCCGGTTCGTCGACGGCCTCGAGAAGATCGCGCGCTGGTCCGCCGAGCACGGGGACGACCGGTGAGCACGGCGCTCCGACGCGGTGTCGGGTGGCGGCCGTCGCCCCTGGCCCGCTCGCTGGTCGTGACGGGCGCGGTGCTGGTCGGCGTCGTCGCGGTCGCGCTGTCCGTCGGCGCCGCGGCGACGCTCGGGCCGGCCGACGTGTCGCTCGTCAACGTGCGCGACGTGCTGCTCAACCACCTCGGGTCCGCGCAGATCCCGGTCACCGTGACCGACGACGCGATCGTCTGGCAGGAGCGACTGCCCCGGGCACTCGTCGCGGCCGCCAGCGGAGCCGGGCTCGGTCTGTGCGGTGTCGTCCTGCAGGCACTGCTCCGGAACCCGCTCGCGGACCCGTTCGTCCTCGGCGTCTCGTCCGGGGCGTCGACCGGTGCGGTGCTGATCGGCGTCCTCGGGGTCGGTGGCGGGGCGCTCGGGCTGTCGTCGGGCGCCTTCGTCGGGGCGCTGCTCGCGTTCGGACTCGTCCTGCTGCTCGCGCGGTACACCTCGAACGGCTCGCAGGGCATCGTCCTCGCCGGGGTCGCCGGGACGCACCTGTTCTCGGCGGTGACCTCGTTCGTGGTGTTCGCCTTCGCGGACGCCGACGCCACCCGGGGCGTGATGTTCTGGCTGCTCGGCTCGCTCGAGGGCATGCGGTGGCCGCAGGTCTGGCTCGCGGTCGGCACGGTCACGGTGGGCGCCGTCGTCACCCTCGTCGCGGCGCGCAGCCTCGACGCGTTCGCGTTCGGCGACGACGTCGCGGCCTCGCTCGGCGTGCACGTGCAGCGCACCCGCGTGCTGCTGCTCGTCGCGACCGCCCTGCTCACCGCGGTCCTGGTCAGCATCGCCGGGGCGATCGGCTTCGTCGGGCTCGTCCTGCCGCACGCCGCCCGCCTGCTCGTCGGGGAACGGCACCGACGCGTGGTCCCCGTCACGATCCTGCTCGGCGCGCTCTTCATGACCTGGGTCGACACCGTGTCCCGCGTGGCGTTCCAGCCGACCGCGCTGCCGGTCGGGGTCGGCACCGCGCTCGTGGGCGTCCCGGCCTTCGTCGCCCTGCTCGTGCACCGGCGGTCGCGCTCGTGACCGTCACCGCGCGCGAGGTCGTCTGGAGCCGCGGCGGCCGCATCGTCGTCGACGGCGTCTCCCTGCACCCCGAGCCGGGCACGACGGTCGGGCTGCTCGGCCCGAACGGCTCCGGCAAGTCCTCGCTCATCCGCCTGCTCCAGGGGGCCGCTCGACCCGACGCCGGGCAGGTCGAGCTCGACGGTGCACCGGTCACCGGTCGCTCCCGCCGCGACGTCGCCCGGCGCATCGCCACCGTCACGCAGCACGCCGAGACCGACGCCGCGCTCACGGTCCGCGACGTCGTCGAGCTCGGGCGCATCCCGCACCGGACGGTCCTCGGCGGGGACCGCGCACGGGACGCCACCGCGGTGGACGCCGCCCTCCGTCAGGTCGGGTTGGCCGACCGCGCCGACGCGTCGTGGCACCGGCTGTCCGGCGGGGAACGCCAGCGCGCCCAGATCGCCCGGGCGCTCGCGCAGGAGCCGACCGAGCTGCTCATGGACGAGCCGACGAACCACCTGGACGTCCGGCACCAACTCGACCTGCTGCGGTTGGTCGCCGACCTGCCGGTGACGACCGTGGTGGCCCTGCACGACCTCAACCTCGCCGCCGCGCACTGCGACGCGGTCGTGGTGCTCGCGGCCGGTCGCGCGGTCGCTGCCGGCACCCCTGAGGACGTGCTCACCGAGGAGCTCGTCGCCGAGGTCTACGGCGTGCGCGCGATCCGGGTGCGGCGGCCCGACACCGGTCGACTGGCGCTCCTGTTCGACACGCTCTGACCGACGGGCGCCGGCGGGCACCGACTGGCCGGGGTCAGTGCCGGTGCGTCGTGTCCTGCTGCTCGTCGGTCCGCGGGTCGCTCGCGGTCGCGTCGCCCGGGCGGACCGCCGCGGTGTCGGCGACGTCGATCCGCACGGTGCCGCCCTGCCCCTCGGAGACCTCGACGCGGGGGTCGGCGTCGTGCGCGTCCGAGCCGGACATGCGCCGCAGGGTGTCCTGCCGTCGCTCGTCGAAGGTCATGTCGACACCGTCGTCGAGGTGGTCGCGGTCGGGCTCGCTCATGGGCCGGACGCTACCCGCGGGCGTCCGGGAGCGTCCGCGGCGACGGGTGAGCGGGCCTCGCCGATTCGGTGCGCGAAGTGGACATCCCGCATGATGGGCGGATGGAAACCGAACTCACACGTCCCGCACGCTGGCGTCCGGTCACCACCGACGACGTCCCGATGCACGCCGTGGTGCGGTTCCACGACCGCGGGCTGCTCGTCGAGGGCACGGCCGTCGACGTCCTCGACGGCAACGGCCGACCGCTCCTGGTGGTCCGGGCCGAGGACGGTCAGCACCACGTCGCGCCGGAGTCCTGCTCGCTGGAGATGCAGGAGGGCTGACCCGCCGTCCGCTCGTCAGCAGAGCGGGACGTTCACCGCCAGACCGCCCATCGCGGTCTCCTTGTACTTCGTCGACATGTCGGCGCCGGTCTGCCGCATCGTCTCGACGACCTGGTCGAGCGACACGTGGTGGACGCCGTCGCCGCGCAGGGCCATCCGCGCCGCGTTGATCGCCTTGTTCGCCGCGATCGCGTTCCGCTCGATGCACGGGATCTGCACGAGGCCGCCGATCGGGTCGCAGGTCAGCCCGAGGTTGTGCTCCATCGCGATCTCGGCGGCGTTCTCGACCTGCTCGGGGGTGCCACCGAGGACCTCGGCGAGCCCGGCCGCGGCCATCGACGCCGCGGAGCCGACCTCGCCCTGGCAGCCGACCTCGGCCCCGGAGATCGAGGCGCGCTCCTTGTAGATCGACCCGACGGCACCGGCGGTGAGCAGGAACCGCACCACGGCGTCGTCCCGCTCGTCCGGGGCGACCTCGGACGCGTAGGTCAGGGCGTAGGACAGCACCGCGGGGATGATCCCGGCGGCACCGTTCGTCGGCGCGGTGACGACCCGGCCGCCCGAGGCGTTCTCCTCGTTCACGGCCATCGCCGTCAGGTTCACCCACTCCATCGCGAACAGCGGGTCGTGGTGCGGGTCGTCCCGGAGCAGCTGCTCGTACCAGTTCGCCGCCCGGCGCCGGACCTCGAGCCCGCCGGGCAGGGTGCCGGTGCGCCGGATGCTGCGCTCGACGCTCTCGCGCATCACGTCGTGCACGTGCAGCAGGCCGGCGCGGACCTCGTCGGCGGTGCGCGTGACGGTCTCGTTCGCCAGGGCCACCCCGCTCACCGGCAGGCCGGACGCGGCACACGCGGCGAGCAGCTCGGCGCCGCTCGAGAACGGGTACGGGACGGCGTCGTCCACCGGGATCGCGGCCTCCGCGACGGCAGCCGAGGACGCCGGTGCCGCGGACGCCGGCACCGCTGCTGCGGCGGACGCGCGGTCGTGCGCGGCGTCGGTGGCCGCGGCGTCGCCGTCGCTCGTCACGAACCCGCCGCCGATCGAGTAGTACGTCTCCTCGTCCAGCACGGTCCCGGCGGCGTCGCGCGCGACGAGGCGCATCGCGTTCGGGTGCCGCGGCAGCATGGTCAGCGGGTGGAGGACGATGTCGGCCTGCCGCAACGGCACGACCGTGCCACCGGCCAGCCGGAGCTGCCCCGTCCGCTCGGTCTCGGCGAGCGCCGCGGCCATCTCGTCCGGGTCGACCGTCTCCGGGTCGGACCCCGTCAGCCCCGCGAGGACCGCACCGAGCGTGCCGTGCCCGTGCCCCGTCGACGCGAGGGACCCGTACAGGTGCACGTCCACCGCGGCCACCGGCGCTCCGGCGACCCGTGCGGCGAACGACGCACCGGCACGCATCGGCCCGACGGTGTGGGAGCTCGACGGGCCGATCCCGACGCTGAACAGGTCGAACACGGAGACGGGCATCCCGTCACACTAACCCGTCCGGACGGGACGCCGGTCAGCGGTCGACGTGCACGCTCGACGACGCGGATGGTGGACCGCTCCATCGGCACGGGAGCGGGGGACGCCCGGACGTGCGAGACTCTCCGGCATGCCCATCCTGAACAAGGACATGCAGGTCAGCATCTCGCTCGCCGCACGCCCGAGCAACATCGGCACCCGCTTCCACAACTTCCTGTACGACGAGCTCGGCATCAACGCCGTCTACAAGGCGTTCACGACGACCGACCTCCCCGGCGCGGTCGCCGGCGTGCGGGCCCTCGGCATCCGCGGCTGCTCGGTGTCGATGCCCTTCAAGGAGGCGATCATCCCCCTCGTCGACGTCGTGGAGGACTCCGCCGCGGCGATCCGGTCGGTCAACACGGTCGTGAACGACGACGGCGTGCTCACCGCGTCGAACACCGACTACGAGGCCGTCGCCGCCCTGCTCGCCTCGCACGGCGTGGACACGGCGTCGCGGGTCCTGCTGCGCGGCTCCGGCGGCATGGCGAAGGCCGTCACCGCGGCGTTCCGCGGCGCCGGCTTCGACCACCTGACCGTCGTCGCGCGGAACGACCGGACCGGGCCCGCCCTGGCCGAGCAGTACGGCTACGGGTGGGTCGCCACCGAGGACGCCGCCGGCGACGCCGACGTCCTCGTCAACGTCACGCCGCTCGGCATGGACGGCGACCAGGCCGACACCCTCGCGTTCGACCAGGAGCGCATCGACGCCGCGCACACGGTCTTCGACGTCGTCGCGTTCCCCTCCGAGACCCCGCTCGTGCGCGCCGGACGGGCCGCCGGCACGCACGTGGTCACGGGGGCGGAGGTCATCGCCCTCCAGGCCGCGCGCCAGTTCGAGCGGTACACGGGCGTCGCCCTGACCGACGACCAGGTCGCGCGCGCGAGCGCGTTCAGCCGGGAGCAGTAGCCGGTCCGACCGGCGGACGGGAGGCGCGTGGCGGCGCCGCCACGGGCCTCCCGTCCGCCGTGTCGGCGACCCGGCGCCGGGGGCGACGCGGCCCGCCTGGCGACCGCAGCCGTCAGCGGCTCTGCGCGCGACCCGTCGCGACCCAGCCGAGCCGGCGGACGCTCTCGTGGTTCCGGATCCAGATGCCCGGCTGCGCGATGAACCCGGGGACGAGCGTGCCCGGCCCCGCGACAGGGTTCTCGCGCATCGTCACCCGGCAACCGCGGGGGTGCTCGGCGACCTCGATCTCGACGCGGGCCTCCCCCACCGGCCAGCCGCGCGCCTGGATGACCATCAGACGGGGCTCGTCGTACTCGAGCACCGTCGTGGTGTCGTCGATCACGAACGGCCAGACGCCGAACGAGTGGTGGATCTTCGTGCCGACCGCCGGCCAACCGCGTTCCTCACCGCGCATCCGCGACGCACCGACCACCCACGTGGGGTAGAGCCAGCCGTCGCGGAGCACGTCGAACACGTCCTCCGGGGTGCAGCGCAGGTTGCGGACGTTCTTCGCCATGGTCATTCCTCCGGTGCGAGATCGACGTCGTCGGGGAGCCCGAACGTGTGGCGCAGGGCGCTCTTCGCGGCGTGCCAGCCCGCCATGCCGTGCACGCCGGGCCCCGGGGCGGACGCCTCGGAGCACAGGTACATGCCGCCGCCCATCCGCCACGGGTCGCTCGACAGCACCGGTCGCTTCACCAGCTGCCAGAAGCTCGCGGCACCCGCGGCGATGTCCCCGCCCTCGTAGTTCGGGTTGTACTCGGCCATCTGCACCGCGGTGCGGCTGGCCGACTGCAGGACGGTGTCGCGGAAGCCCGGCGCGAAGCGCTCGATCTGCCGCACGACCGCCTCGGTCGGGTCGACGTCCGAGCCAGCGGGCACGTGCGCGTACGCCCAGAAGACGTGCTTGCCGCGCGGGGCCCGGCTCCGGTCGACCACGGTCGGCTCCGACCCGAGCACGTACGGTCGCTCCGCGTGCCGACCGTGCGCGACGGCGTGCTCGGCCTCGGCAATCTCGGCGCGCGTGCCGCCGATGTGCACCGTGCCGGCCTTCCGGAGCGCCTCGTTCGTCCACGGCACCGGGTCGGACAGCGCGAAGTCGACCTTCGCCGCCGCGTTGCCGAACCGGAAACGGCGGAGGGCACCGCGCTTCGGCGTCGGGATCTGCTTCCCGGCGATCCCGAGCATGCCGGGGACGCTCGTGTCGAAGAGGACCGCCTTGGCGGGGGTGAGGTCGGCGAGCGACCGGACCTCGCGGCCGGTCTCGATCGTGCCGCCGTGCGCGACGAGGTCCGCGGCGAGCGCGTCGACGATCGCCTGGCTGCCGCCGATCGGCACCGGCCACCCCCGGGCGTGCGCGTACGAGCCGAGCGACAGGGCCGCGGCGGCGGTGGACAGGGACGGCAGGTGCTGGATCGAGTGCGCCGCGACACCGGAGACCATCGCGGGGGCGACCTGCTCGCGGAACCGCACGTTCCAGGCCGCGGAGCCCTGCTCGAGCGCGCGCAGGCCGAAGCGCAGCACGGTCAGCGGGTGTCGCGGCACGTGCAGCAGGGCGTCGGTGGCGAAGTCGGCCACCTGGTCGGCGCTGCGGGCGAGCGGCGCCATGAGGTTCCGGAAGGCCGGGCCGTCCACGCCGAGCTCCGCCGCGGTCCGCTCGACGTCCTGGTACGCGATGCCGGCGTCGCCGCGGTCGAGCGGGTGGCCGTACTGCACCTCGGGGAGGCGGAGCTCGATCCGGTCCTCCAGGCGGAACAGCCGGAAGAACTCCGACTGCAGCGCCATCGGGTGCACCGCGGAGCAGACGTCGTGGTGGAACCCGGGCAGCGTGAGCTCGGCGGTGCGCGCTCCCCCGCCGATCGTGTCGTTCCGCTCGACGACCTCGACCGACAAGCCCGCGCGGGCGAGTGTCACCGCCGCCGCGAGTCCGTTCGGTCCGGCTCCGACGACCACCGCATCAACCATGGGTACGAGCCTAGGGACCGGCTGTTCGGTGGACGGTCAGGGCCGCGCCGCGTCCGCGTCCGCCGGGTCCGTGCCGTCCTCGGGCCCGTCGCCCTCGTCCGGCTCGTCGGCGTCCGCCGCCACGGTCTCGGGCGTCCCCGATCCGACCGGGTGCGCCGCGAGCAGCTCGGCGAAGTCCTCGTCGAGCATCTGCTGCAGGCGCTCGTCGCGGCCGACCTCGTAGTCCTCGGTCGGCCGCTGCGCCCAGCCGAGCCGTCCGACGACCGTCGTGCCGATGTCGTCCCACGCACGCGCCCGGGCCTGCAGGACGATGCCGTCGACGAACCCCTGGTCCTCGCGGCGGCGGTCGAGCATGGTGGCGAGCTGCTCGTACGTGGCCTCGCGCGTGCGGAGCTTGAGGTCGTCCCCGCGGCGGTAGTCGTGCTGGTGCCGGGAGCGCCCGGTCTGCTTGCTCGACCGCGACCGGATCTCGCGCATCCGGGCGGCGTCACCGCGCTGTTCCTCGGCGAGCCGGTGCAGTTCCTCACGCACGGACTCGGCGACGACCGCGTGGTCGAAGTACCCCTGGTCGCGCAGCGAGTTCGTGATGACGCGGTTCGCGACGGCCACGACGACCGCGGCCTTGGCGATGAGGAACCCCTCGTCGACCGCGCGCTTCAGCTCGACCTGGCTGACGGGGCGGTCGCGCACGTCGTGCTTGCTGCGTCGTCCGAACAGGGCCATGCTCCGACGATACCGGCGACCACCCCCGGTCCGTCCGGGGGTGCGCGGGCGGGCGTGCCCCGGGGTCACCGGCGGGACGGTTACAGTACGACCCATGTCCGACCCCGCACCGACGATGGGTCTGCGCGACCGCAAGCGCCGCGAGACCCGCCGGCGCATCGCCGACGCCGCGCGCTCCCTGGCCCTCGAGCAGGACCTCGACCGCACCACGATCGAGCAGATCGCGGCGCGGGCCGACGTCTCGCCGCGGACGTTCTTCAACTACTTCGAGAGCAAGGAGGACGCGGTCCTCGGGCACACCGAGCTCGACCTGTCCCCCGCGACCCTCGACGCGCACCTCGCCGAGGTCTCCGGCCGCCCGGTCGTCGAGGCCGTCGTCGACCTGGCGTTCCTGGTGTTCGGCGACTCCTTCGGCGACGAACGCGAGCGCGAGCACCGCAAGGAGGTGATCGTGCGCTTCCCACAGCTGGTCCGGCGGCAGGTCACCCGGATGACGACGGTGGCCGAGGCGATGACCGGCGCGGTCCGCACGATCCTCGCGCGCGACCCGGCCTGGGGCCCGGAGGCGGCGACGCCCGAGGCGGCCGAGATGCTGCTCGGCATGTGCATGACCGGACTGCGGAGCGCCGCCCGGCACGACGGGTCCGAGCCCGCCGAGGTGCGCGAGCGGCTCGTCACGACGATCAGCGACACGGCAGCCCGGCTCGCGTCCGCCTGACGGGCGGGACGCGCGCCCGCGACCCGACGCCGGACCCGCCGAGCGCCGCCCGGCGACCCGGCGCCGGACCCGCCGAGCGCCGCCCGGCGATCCGGCGCCGCACCGGCGGGACACGCGCACCGCGCCCGACGCGACCCCGTGCAGGACGGGAGGCGCGGCACCCACCGGCACCGCGCCTCCCGTCCGTCCCGTCCACGTCGCGACGCGACCCGCGGGTCAGGGCTTCGTGATGAAGCCCTCCCGCACCATCCAGTCGAACGCGACGTCCGCCGGCTCGCGGCCCTCGACGTCCACCTGCCGGTTCAGCTCCTGCAGCACGGCGTCCGTGAGCTTCGGCGAGATCTGGTCGTACACGCCCCGGAGCTGCGGGTACTCGCGCAGCGTCGCCGAGTCGATCACGGGTGCGACGTTGTACGCCGGGAAGAACGCCCGGTCGTCCTGGAGCACGGTCAGCCCGAGCGACTTGATGCGGCCGTCGGTCGTGAACACCTCGCCGAAGTTGCACTTGCCACGGTCGGTCGCGGTGTAGACCGTGCCGGTGTCGAGGATGCTGACGTTGCCGTTCGGCACGGCGTTCTCCCCCGATCCACCGAGCTCCAGCCCGTACTTCTCGAGCATCGGCTTGAAGCCGTCCGCACGGGAGTTGAACTCCGACTCGACGCAGAACGTGCGCTGGTCGACCGGCAGCTTCGTGATGTCCGACAGGGTCTTCACGTTCCCGAGCTCGGCGACGGCCTCGTCGCGGACCGCGAACGCGTACGTGTTGTTCATCGGCGCCGGCTCGAGCCAGGTCAGCCCGTTGCGCGCGTCCTCCTGCTTGACGGCCTGCCACTGCTCGGTCTTGTCCGGGATCCCCTGCTCGTGCGCCATGAAGGTCAGCCAGGCGGTGCCCGTGTACTCCCAGGTGACGTCGGCGTCGTGCGAGGTCATCAGCTCGCGCACCGCGACGGAACCCGGCACGTTCGTCTCGTCGGTGACGTCGAAGCCCGCGGCCTTGGCGGCGAGCACGGCGATCTTGCCGAGGACGAGCTGCTCCGTGAAGTTCTTCGACGTCACGGTGATGGACGCAGCCTCCGGCAGGTCGTCGATCCGGTGGATCGACCCGGGGGCTGCACCCGGCACGAAGGACGCGGCGGGCTGCAGGCCGCAGCCCGTCAGCACGAGGGCGCTCGCGCCCGCCACGGCGGCTGCGGCGAGCACACGGCGGCGGGCGGACGGCCGGGAGGCGCGGCGCACGTCCGGCACGTCGGCTCGCGTCGTGCGCTCCTGCGTACGGCTGTGGTCCGTCATCGGAGTCCCTTCGGTCGTGCGACCGTCTCGACCACGCGGCCGATCCAGTCGATGGTCAGGGCGAGCAGGGCGACGAGGAGCGCGCCCGAGACGAGCACCTTCGGCAGGAACAGGTTCACGCCCGTGGTGATGAGCAGGCCGAGGCCGCCCGCGCCGACGAAGGTCGCCAGGCTCGCGGTCCCGACGAGGAGCACGAGCGCGGTGCGGATGCCGGAGAGCATGACCGGCACGGCGAGCGGGAGCTCCACCTTGAGCAGGACGGCGAACGCGCTCATGCCCATGCCCCGGCCGGCCTCGACGAGGCGCTCGTCGACGCTCTGCACCCCGAGCATGGTGTTCCGGAGCACCGGCAGGATCGCGTACAGCACGAGGGCGACGACCGCCGACCAGCTGTTCAGGCCGAGCCACGCCGCGAGCAGCACGATGAGGCCGACCGCCGGGGCCGCCTGGCCGAAGTTCGCGACCGCGATGACGGCGGTGCTCGCGCGGCGCAGGGGCCCGCGGGTGAGCAGGACCCCGAGCGGGATGCCGATCACGAGCACGAGCACGGTGGCCTGCAGGGTGAGGACGAGGTGCTGCCCGGTCAGGTCGAGGATGCCGCTCGGGTTCAGGGTCGAGCGCTCGGTGGCGGACAGGTCGGCGGTGGCGAGCCAGACGACGAACCCGGCGAGGACGACCAGGATCGCGATCGGCTGCACGAGGAGCCCCTTCCAGGGCGTCCGCTCACCGGTGGCCGGGCCGGCGACGGCGGTGCTCACCGGTCCCCCTCGCGGGACGCGTCGCCGTCACGGGCCTGCTGCTCGTCGTTCCGCTCCTCGACGACGGCGGGCGACGACGGCAGCGTCTCGATCGGGTTCGTGTTCGTGCCGACCGGGGCGTACGCCTGGTCGGAGGCGGCGGCCGCGCGGGACCGGGTGATGGCGTCCATCACGGTCTCGACGGTGATGACGCCGCGGAAGGACTCGCCGCGACCGGTCACCAGTGCGGCGCCGGCGCTCGAGACGAGCATGGTGTCGAGCGCGTCGTTGAGCGTCGCGGCCTCGCCGACCACGGGCAGCTCGGGCTCGATGCCCTCGGGCACGCGGGTCAGGCGCTCGAGCTGGCGACGGGTCGGCCACCCGATCGGCCGCTGCCGCCGGTCGACGACCACGGCGTGCTGGTGTCCACCGGCCTCGTCCATGCGCTGCAGGACGGCCCGGGTCTCCTCGCCGGGCGAGCAGGTGACGGCCGGGGCGAGCTCGACGTCGCGCACCCGGTTCAGGGTGAGCTGCTTCAGGCCGGCACCGGAGCCGATGAAGTTCTCGACGAACTCGTTCGCCGGCTCGGCCAGGATGCGCTCCGGGGTGTCGTACTGCACGATGTGCGCGCCCTCGGTGAAGATCACGATCCAGTCGCCGAGCTTCACGGCCTCGTCGAAGTCGTGCGTGACGATGACGATCGTCTTGTGCAGCTCCTCCTGGATGCGCAGGAGCTCGTCCTGCAGGCGCTGCCGGGTGATCGGGTCGACGGCGCCGAACGGCTCGTCCATGAGCAGGACGGGCGGGTCCGCCGCGAGCGCCCGGGCGACGCCGACGCGCTGCTGCTGCCCGCCGGACAGCTCGCGGGGGAACCGGTCGCGGTAGGTGTCGGGGTCGAGCGAGACGAGGTCGAGCAGCTCGTCGACACGGGCGGCGATCTTCTCCTTCGACCAGCCGAGCATCTTCGGCACGATCGCGATGTTCGCGGCGACCGTCATGTGCGGGAAGAGCCCCCCGGCCTGGATGACGTAGCCCATGCGGCGGCGCAGCTCGTCGCCGTCGATGCCCGTGACGTCCTCGTCGCCGACGACGATCCGGCCCTCGGTGGGCTCGATCAGGCGGTTGATCATCTTCAGCGTCGTCGTCTTGCCACAGCCGGACGGCCCGACGAGCATGACGACCTTGCCGGCCGGGATCTCGAGCGTGATGCCGTCGACCGCGGGCTTCTGCTGCCCGGGGTACCGCTTGGTGACCTCGTCGAGCAGGATGCTGCGGCCGGTGACGTCACCGGCGGGGGCGGTGGTGGCGGAGTCAGTGCTGGACACGGATACCTCTCGGGGTGGTCAGACGGCCGAGGCCGATGAGGAGCAGGTCGAGGACGAGGGCGAGCAGCACGACGCCGACGACGCCCACGACCACGGCGTTCAGGGCGTTCGCGCCGCCGAGGCGGGACAGGCCGGAGAAGATGAAGCCACCGAGGCCGGGACCGAGCGCGTACGCGGCGATCGCGGCGATGCCCATCACCATCTGCGCCGAGACGCGGACACCGCTGAGGATGATCGGCCACGCCATCGGCAGCTCGACCTGCAGCAGGGTGCGGATGCGGCTCATCCCGATCCCCCGCGCGGACTCGACGACCGTCGGCGGGATCTCGGCGAGCCCGACCACCGCGTTGCGCAGGATGGGCAGCGCGGCGAAGAACACGACCGTCACGACGGACGGCAGCACGCCGAAGCCGAGCGGCACGATGAGCAGACCGATCACCGCGAACGACGGCAGGGTGAGGCCGATCGCGGACACCGCGTTGGCGACGGAGCTCAGCCGCGGACTGCGGTAGACGAGCGTGGCGAGCACCACGGCGATGACCGCGGCGAGCACCGTGCACTGGACCACCAGTGAGAAGTGCTGCCACGACGCGAACCAGATCTGGTCCCACCGCTCGACGACGTACTGGAACACGTGGGGGTTCCTCCCTGGTCGGCCGAACGCCCCACAGGACGGGGCTCGAACCCGACCGACCGTACGGCGGGCACCCCGCGCTTGTACAACGGCGACGGACGGTCCCGCGCGGATCCTGCGTGTTCGACCACAGGGAAATCCCTGATCAGCGAATGGTGAGCGGTCACTTCCTGGGAGAACGGTAACGATGCCGACCGACGGTCGGGTATCAGGCGCGGTCCGGCAGTCCCGCACGCTCGGCGATGTCGACCAGGTGCTCCCGCCACGCCGCCCACTCCGCCGGACTCTTGGCGGCGAGGTTGCCGTCCCCGTCGCCCGCCAGGCCGTCGAGCATCTCGCGCACGATGTCCGCGTGCCCCGCGTGCCGGGCGGTCTCGTACGCCATGTGCACGAGGATCCGGTGCAGCGTCACCTCGCGGTGCCCCTCCGGCCACCACGGGACGACCCCGCGGGCGTCGAGGTCGAGCGCCTCGATGGTCGCGTCGGCGTGCGCGGCACTGCGGTGGTGGAACGCGACGACGTCGGCCGTCGACTCGTCGAGCGAGGCGTACATGTCGGCGCCGTCCCACGACTCGAGCCAGGCGGGCGGGTCCGGCAGCGGGCGGTCGAAGACCATGCCGAGGTACCCGGCCTGCACGCCGGCGACGTGCTTGACGAGCCCGAGGACGTTCGTGCCCGTCGGGGTGAGCGGCCACCGGGCCTGCCGCTCCGCGAGCCCGTCGAGCTTCGCGAGCAGCGCCGCCCGGTGCTTGCGCAGGTACCGGTGCAGCGTGTCCTTCACCATCGCGGCGTCGGTGGTCGGCGAGGACCCCTCGTCGGACAGCGTGGACAGCCCGCTCGACACGATCGCGTCGGCGGGCGGTGCCGGGGTCACGGCGGGGACCGGGTCGGTGTTCGTCACGTCGCCGATGCTGCCACCCGGCGGGCGGTCACGCGCGCCGACTCGTGCACGGCGACCCGCTCGGCCGTGAGCAGGAGGGAGGCGACCTGCTCCTGCGTCCGGTCCGGTCCGTCGTTCCACCGGGTCAGGTCGCGCACACGGGCGGTGCGGACGTCGGGCGCCGGCGTCCACAGCACGGGCCGGCCCTCGTCGGCGGCGAGCGCGTGCCACACCAGGTCGAGGGCGCGCTGCACGGGTTGGGTGTGCACGGCCTGCGGACCGCCGGCGGCCGAGACCACCGCGCCGACGAGGCACGCGCCGACGAGCGGGCGCCCCTGCGCCTCGGTCGCGGCGGCGCTCGACGCGGTGCGCTGCCGACCGTGCTCGTCGAGGTAGGTGAACCAGGCGTGCTGCACCCAGCCGCGCTCGACGACCCCGCGGGCGTCGGTGAGGAGCCGCTGCAGCTCGCCGAGCTCCTGCACGTGGGCGGCCAGGCGGCGGTCGCGGGCGGCGGCGCGGTGTGCGGCCCACCGGTCGAGGAGTCCGCGCAGCCCCGACGGTCCCGGGGCGGGCGGTGCGGTGTCGCGGCGGACTGCGGCGGGGGAGGCGTCGGTGTCGACGTCGTGCGGGACGCGGAACTCGAGGGTCATCAGGCCCCTCCGATCTCCAGTGCACGGTCAGGTGCGAGGAAGCGTACGCCCGGGACCGACGGCCGTCCAGGGGTGTGCGCGGACCGGTCTCAGTCGTCGAGCACGGCGTCGAGCGCCCGGACCGCGACGTCCCGGTGGCCCGGCTCGTCGCTCGTCGCGAGCGCCGAGGCGATCGCGACCGCCCAGCCGCGGGCGCGCGTCCAGGTCGCGTCGTCGGCCGCGACCCGCGTCGCGAAGGCGGTCCGCGCCTCCCGGTCGAGGGTGAGCCACCGGGTGGCGAGGTCGACGGCCGGGTCCCCCGCGGTCACGTCGCCGAAGTCGACGACCGCCGACAGGCGGACCGCTCCGTCGGGGCGGTCGTCGACGAGCACGTTGGACGGGTGCAGGTCGCCGTGCACCCAGACGGGAGGCCCGGTGTGCGCGGGCGCGTCGATCGCGGTCCGCCAGAGCGCGGCCGCCTCCACGGCACGGGGCACGTCCGTCGTCGTCAGTCGCGTCGTCACCGCCGCGTCCCGCTCGGCGAGCGGCACGGCGCGGAAGGGGTTGCGTGGTGCGTCCGCCGCAGCGGGCACGTGCAGGCACGTCAGGAAGGCGGCGAGGTCCTCGGCGACCGGTCGGCCCTGCGGCACCGCGTCCGCCGGTCGACCGGCCAGCCACGGCACGATGCTCCACGACCACGGGTACCCGTGTGCCGGGCGCCCGGTGCGGACCGGGGCGGGCACGGGTGCGACCGCGGCCACGCGGGCGGCGATGCCGGGCAGCCAGCGCTGTTCGTGCGCGACGAGCTCGGCCGCGGCGGACCGGCGGGGGAGTCGGACGGCCAGGTCGGTACCCACCCGGACGATCACGTTGTCCCAGCCGTTCGCGACGACGCGCAGCGGCAGGTCGGCGAGGTCGGGGTGCTGGTCGCGGAGCAGCGCGGCCACGAGGTCGACGTCGACCTCGTGCTCGGCGGCGGGCGTGGGCATCCGGTCAGGGTAGTCGGACCGCACGGCTGAGCGCCGTCACAGGCCCGCGAACGGGGGCGGGGCGGAAAACCTACTCCTTGGTATCCTCTGTGCGAGGCGACGTGGGTGTCCCTGGGGGGACCCGCGTCGCCACGACCGCGGGCCCGTTCCCCGCCGCCCGGTCGCGCGGGTCGTCCGACGCGGTGTCACCGGCATCCGGATCCGCCCCGGCGTCCGTGGCGGTGTCGGCGTCGATGATCGCGACGAGCCGGGGGATCTCCGGGCGCATCCGCTCCGTGACGATCGCCGCGAGCAGCACCGTCCACAGTTCGCGCAGCCGTTCGTACAGGTCGGCGCGGTCGTGCAGCCGGTCGGACGTCATCTGCACCCCGGCGAACGCCGGACCGACCACGCGGCCGACCATCACCGGGTCCCAGGCGGGGTCGACCTCGCCCGCGTCGATCGCCTGCCGCACGACCGACGCGGTGTGCTGCACCCAGTCGGCGTCCGGGTCGCGCCGGACCACGGCCGCGGCGTGCTCGTCGGTCGCGAGCCGGATGCCCGCGCTCACCACGACCTCGTGCACCATCTGCGTCGCGACGCCCTGCGACATCCACATGAGCGACTCGAGCGGCGACAGGCACCGCTCCCGCACGGCGGCGGCGTAGCGGCGGGAGACCTCGTTCTGTGCGGCGACGACCGCGGCGGCCATGTCGGCCTTCGACCGGAAGTGGAAGTAGACGGCGCCCTTCGTCAGCCCGGCGCGTTCGGCCACGCCGTCGACCGACGTGCCGAGGTAGCCGCGTTCGTCGAACTCGTGGGCCGCAGCCTCGACCAGGGCCGCCCGCGTCGCCACCGCCCGCTGCTGCCGGCCCCTGCCCTCCTGCGCCATGCCGACGATCGTAGCCAGGTGCACCCTGCGCGAGGGTGGCCCCCAGGGGACCCCCCGACGGCCTGTCGTACCGTGACCGCATGGACGGATGGCGGAGCCCGCGCACCTGGGCGCTGACGGGACGGTGGCTGCTGCTGCCGATCGCGGTGCTCGACTGGGTGGCCCTCGCCCCGCAGCCGGTCGTCGTGGTGGCGTTCCTGCTCGCCGTCGTCGGGTTCGCCGGGATGGCCGCGGCGCTCGTCGTCCGGATGCTGCACCGGTCCCGCGGCGCGATGGCGGCCGTCGGGGTCGCCCTGCTGCTCGGTGGCCTCGTCGTCCTCGGGCTCGACCCGTTCCCCGGGACGGTGCCGACCCTCGACGCCTGGTGGCCCGATGCCGTCACGCAGCCGCAGGTCGTCGGCAGCGCGTACTGGAAGACCGCCGGACTCGGGATCGAGCTCGCCGGGTTCGTCCTGCTCGCGACGCTCCTCGTCGCCGCGCTCACCGGGCACCCGGAGCGCCGCCGGCGCGAAACCGTCCGCTAGCCCCGACCGGGCCCGCGCGGGGTCAGCGGCGGGTGAGCACCACCACGGCGATGCTCCGGTCCGCGGTGTCGTCGGACGCGACCGTGCGGAGCCGCTCGAGCAGGTCGTCGGGGTGCGCCGCCGCGAGCGCCGCCAAGCCGTCCTCGCCGGCGATCCCGCCGAGCGCCAGCGCGCCCGGCGTCGCCAGCACCACGCGGTCGCCCGGCGCCAGGGTCGTCGTTCCCGTGGTGCGGGGGTGTCCGGCGGGCTGCAGACCGATCGGCAGGTCGGCCGAGCGCAGCGGGACCACCTCGCCCGTGCCGTCGCCGTCCGCGCGGAGCAGCAGTGCCGTGCCCGGGCCCGCGCCCGTCCACGCGAGGTGACCCGACGACGGGTCGAGCCGCAGGTGCAGGAGCGACCCGACGGCGTCCGCAGCGGTCAGGTCGGGGCCGAGCTGCGCCTCCAGACCGGCGACCGCGTCGTCGAACGCGACGTCCGTCCTGGCGACCACCGCGGACCGCAGCGATGCGGCGAGCAGGGCGGAGGCGCGCCCCGCGGCGACCGTGCCGACCGTCGCGTGGACCGACCCGTCCGCGGCGACGCGCCAGTCGACGACGTCACCACCGCGCTCGCGCGGCAGGACCAGGCCCTCGACGGCGGCGCCCGGCACCGCGACGGCGACGGGGACGAGCCCCGCGAGGACACGCTGCACGCGACCCCGCTCGATCGAGTGCCCGAGCTCCCGCTCCGCCCAGCGCGCGAGGTCACGGAGCAGGGCGACGTCCTCGTCGGCGAAGACCCGCGGCTGCGCGTCCATCACGCACAGCGTCCCGACCCGGATGCCGTCGCCCGTGCTGAGCGGCGCGCCCGCGTAGAACCGGATGCCGTGCTCCGCGACCGCCGCGGTGTGCGCGAAGCGCGGGTCGAGCGTCGTGTCGGGGATGACCATCGGCTCCGGGGTGAGCACCGTCGTCGCGCAGAACTGCTCGCTCGCGGGCACGCTCGTCCCCTGCTGCCACCCGAACGTCGACTGCGTCGTGACCAGGTCGTGGTGCACGAGGTTGAGGAAGGTCAGCGGGACGCCGAACGCCTCGTGGGTCATCCGGGTGATGCGGTCGAACCGCTCCTCGGGACCGGCACCGAGCACGTCGAGTGCCTCGATGACCGCGGTGCGACGCGCGGCGCCGTCGTCGTTGGGGGTGTCCACCCCACCGTTCTACCGGGAGTCACCCCCGAGGAACCAGTCCCGCGGGTGGGGGTCGGCGGTCAGCGTGCGCCGTTCGGAGGTCGGTGCGGCCCAGGCGGCGGCGTTCGCGAGCACCCGTCGGACGTCGGGGTGGTGGTACACCGGGTACTCCTGGTCGCCGGGCGAGAAGTAGAACACCCGGCCGAGGCCCCGGCGGTAGGCGACACCCGACCGGAAGACCTCGCCGCCCGCGAAGGTGGACAGGAAGACCTCCTCGTCGGGGCGCGGGATGTCGAAGTACTCGCCGTACATCTCCTGCCGGTCGATCACGATCGGGTGCGGGACGCCCGCGGCGATCGGGTGCTCCGGGGCGATCGTCCAGACGAGCTCGCGCTCCCCGTCGTTCCGCCACTTCAGCGAGCACGTCGTGCCCATCAGACGGGTGAACGGCTTCGAGTAGTGCCCGGAGTGCAGGACGACCAGGCCCATGCCGGCGTGCACGGCACGCACGACGCGGTCGACGACCTCGTCCGCGACCTGGTCGTGCGCCACGTGTCCCCACCAGAACAGGACGTCGGTGCCGACCAGGCGCTCCTCGGACAGCCCGTGCTCCGGGTCCTGCAGGGTCGCCGTGCCGACCGTGGCGTCGGGGTGCAGCTCGCGCAGGGCGTCGGCGACGACGGTGTGGATGCCGTCGGGGTAGTGGCCGAGCACGGTCGCGTCGCCGCGGCTCTCGTGCACGTTCTCGTTCCAGACGACGATGTCCAGTGGGCGGTTCGGGGTCGGCGCTGACATGGGGTCGACGCTACCCGCTGGCACGGTCGAATCGATACGAGCGAGCGCCGTGTCGGGAGGAGCCGTCCCGTCGCGGGCAACCGCCGTGTCGCCCGCCGCTCGGCGTTCCGGCTGTTCTCCAGGAGCGGTCCGCGACCATGTCGTGCATGACCCCTCGCTCCCTGTTCCGCGCCGCAGCGGTGGCCGAACTCGTGACCTGGACGCTGCTGATCGCCGGGATGGTGCTGAAGTACGGGCTGCACGCGGGGGACTTGGGCGTCCGGATCGGCGGCGGGGTGCACGGGTTCGTCTTCCTCGCCTACCTCGTCGTCACCACGGTCGTCGCGGTGAACCAGCGCTGGTCGGTCGGGGCGCTCGTGCTCGGCTGGGCGAGCGCGGTCGTGCCGTACGCCACCGTGCCGTTCGAGGTCGCCGTCGCGCGCCGCGGGATGCTCGAGGGTCCGTGGCGCCGCGAGGCCGACGAGCGCTCGGGCGCGTGGGACCGGCTGCTCTTCGTCGTGGTCCGTCGGCCCGGGCTGGCGGTCGCCGTCGGCGTGGTCGCGGTGGCGCTCGTGTTCACCGCCCTGCTCGTGGTCGGCCCGCCGGTCCCGTCGAGGAGCTGACGGACCCGCCTGGACGGACGGGAGGCGCGGTGCCGGCCGGCACCGCGCCTCCCGTCGTGTGGGCGGTCGCGCCTAGAGCGTCGCGAGCGCCGCGTTCAGGGTCGCGGACGGACGCAAGACCGCGTTCGTCTTCTCGCTGTCCGGACGGTAGTACCCGCCGATGTCGACCGGCTTCCCCTGCACGGCGACCAGCTCGTCGACGATCGTCTGCTCCTGCTCGTCGAGCTGCGTGGCCAGGCTCCGGAACGCCGCTGCGAGCTCGGTGTCCTCGGTCTGCGTCGCGAGCTCGTCGGCCCAGAACTTCGCCAGGTAGAAGTGGCTGCCGCGGTTGTCGATCGAGCCGAGCTTGCGGCCCGGGGACTTGTCCTCGTCGAGGAACCGGCCGGTGGCGCGGTCGAGCGTGTCCGCGAGGACCTTGGCGCGCGCGTTGCCCGTGACGCCCGCGAGGTGCTCGAACGAGACCGCCAGCGCCAGGAACTCGCCGAGCGAGTCCCAGCGCAGGTAGTCCTGCTCGACGAGCTGCTGCACGTGCTTCGGGGCGGACCCGCCGGCGCCGGTCTCGAACAGCCCGCCACCGCCGAGGAGCGGGACGACCGAGAGCATCTTCGCCGAGGTGCCGAGCTCCATGATCGGGAACAGGTCGGTGAGGTAGTCGCGGAGGACGTTGCCCGTGACCGAGATGGTGTCCTCGCCGCGGCGGATGCGCTCGAGCGAGAAGCGCATGGCGTCCTCGGGCGACATGACCTCGATCTGCAGGCCGTCGGTGTCGTGCTCGCCCAGGTACGTGCGGACGAGGCCGATGAGGTTCGCGTCGTGGGCGCGGGTCTCGTCGAGCCAGAACACCGCGGGCGTGCCGGTGGCGCGGGCGCGCGAGACGGCGAGCTTCACCCAGTCGCGGATCGCGACGTCCTTGGTCTGGCAGGCGCGCCAGATGTCGCCCTGCTCGACCTCGTGCTCGATGACGGTCTCGCCACCGCTCGTGACGACGCGGACGCGACCGGCGCCCGGGACCTCGAAGGTCTTGTCGTGCGAGCCGTACTCCTCGGCCTTCAGCGCCATGAGCCCGACGTTGGGCACCGAGCCCATGGTCGCCGGGTCGAAGGCGCCGTGTGCGCGGCAGTCCTCGATGACGGCCTGGTAGATGCCGGCGTAGCTCGAGTCCGGGATGACCGCGAGGGTGTCGTGCTCCTCGCCGTCCGGACCCCACATGTGGCCGGAGGTGCGGATCATGGCGGGCATGGACGCGTCGACGATGACGTCGCTCGGGACGTGCAGGTTCGTGGTGCCCTTGTCGGAGTCGACCATCGCGAGCTCGGGGCCGGCGTCGATGCCGTCCGCGAACGCCTGCTTGATCTCGGCACCGTTCGGCACCGCGTCGAGCCCGGCGAGGACCGAGCCGAGGCCGTCGTTCGGGTTGAGTCCGGCGGCGGCGAGGTCGGCACCGAAGCGCTCGAACACCGACGGGAAGAACGCGCGGATGACGTGGCCGAAGATGATCGGGTCGGAGACCTTCATCATCGTGGCCTTGAGGTGCACCGAGAACAGGACGCCCTGCTCCTTCGCGGCGGCGATCTGGTCGCGGAGGAACGCCTCGAGCGCACGGACGTGCAGGACCGTGCCGTCGACGACCTCGCCCGCGAGGACCGGGATCGACTGCTTGAGCACGGTGGTCTCGCCGTCGGCGCCCACGAACTCGATCGTCAGGGTGTCGTCGGCGGGTGCGATCCAGGACTGCTCGTTCGACCGGAAGTCGTCCGTGCCCATGGTCACGACGTTCGTCTTCGAGTCGGCGCTCCACGCACCCATGCGGTGCGGGTGCTTCCGGGCGTAGTTCTTCACCGACAGCGGCGCGCGGCGGTCCGAGTTGCCCTCGCGGAGCACCGGGTTCACGGCGCTGCCCTTGACGCGGTCGTAGCGGGCGCGGACGTCGCGCTCCTCGTCCGTGGTGGGCTCGTCGGGGTAGGCGGGCAGGTCGTACCCCTGCGCCTGGAGCTCGGCGATCGCGGCCTTGAGCTGCGGGATCGAGGCCGAGATGTTCGGCAGCTTGATGATGTTCGCCTCGGGGGACTTCGCGAGCTCCCCGAGCTCGGCGAGGGCGTCGTCCAGGCGCTGCTCGGCACTGAGCCGCTCCGGGAACAGGGCGATGATGCGGCCCGACAGCGAGATGTCGCGCGTCTCGACGTCGACGCCGGCCGTGCGGGCGAAGGCCTCGACGACGGGCAGGAACGAGTGGGTCGCGAGGAACGGTGCTTCGTCCGTGAGGGTGTAGATGATCTTGGCCATGCTGGCGGGTACTCCCTTGTTCAGCCGTCGGTCCGCCCCACGCTACTCGGGGCTCGGGATGTCTCGACGTCAAGATACCCGGCCGCAGGCGGCGGGGCCAGCGGGCGCCGGTCGGTGACGCGCCGCCCGCTACAGGGTGATCCGGAAGACGCGGACGCCCGAGGCGCGCAGCCCGGCGAGGCCGAGCCGGGAGCGGAGGTCGCGGAACGGCCGTCGGAAGCCGGACGTGGCCGATGCGGCACCGATCTGGTGCAGGACCTCGGACGTCAGGGTCCGTTCGACCTTAGGCGCGAGCCGGGTGACGCCGGAGACCGTGACCACGACCCGGACGGCGTTCGGCGCGAGCAGCGGTTCGATGCGCTCGGCGGCCTCCTGCGCACGGTGGAACGTCGGACCGTCGCCGCGACGGCGGATGGCGATGACGGCGAGTTCGGCGTCCGGTCGGTCGTCCGGGTCGGGCAGGTCGTCGAGGTGGACGACGCGCATCCGACCGGCGTCGACACCGGCGCGCACGGCCGCCGCGCGGAGCACGGGCAGCAGGTCCTGGGTGCCCGTGAGGACGACCTCGGCGGTGGCGAGGTCGACGGGTTCGTGCCGTTCCCGCGGCGTTCGGGCCATGGTGCAGGTCCTTCCGGTCGCTGGTCTCGGACACTACCGACCCGGCGCCCAGGCGGCACGCAGACGGCACTCCGGGTCAGGAGCCTCCCAGCTGGTCGGTAACGGTGAGATCACGACGAGGCCTGTACAAAGCGTCAGACTCGTGCAGAATGGTCGACGGCCATGACGACGACACACGACCACCACCAGCAGCAGCCGGGGACCCCGGTCGTGCACCTGTCCCGTCGCGCTGCCCTCGAGGCCGAGCGCGCCGCAGCCCGGAAGCCCGCACGCCGGACCCGCCCGACGGCTCCCGCGGCCCAGGCACCCGCCCCCGCAGCCCCAGAGCCCGCCCCCGCAGCCCAGGCGCCCGCAGCCCAGGCGCCCGCTGTCCAGGCCCCGGTCGCGTCGACCGCCGCGACCACCGCAGCACCGTCGACCCCTCCCGCACGCGCCGGCCGTCGCGCCACCCGCGCCCGTGCGGCGACCGAGCACGTCGACACCCGCATCACGAAGGTCGTCCGCCGCCGCGCCGCCGGGGCGACGTCCGTGCCGGCCGCGCGCCGCGCCTCCCGTCCGTCCCGCGGGCACCGCGCCAGCCGCGTCACGCTGACGAGCGCGCTGGCCGCGCTCGCGATGTTCGCCGCCTCGGCGATGCCCGCCCACGCGGCCGCCGGGACGTCGCTCGCGACCTCCACCATCGCGCCCGTCGTGCGCACCCAGGACTACGCCGTCACGCAGGCGATCGCGGCGAGCGCCTCGGACCGTGACGGCTTCACGATCGGTGGCGGCACGGTGAACCCCGGGAACGGCACCGCAGGGGCCGCCGGGTCCGCGGTGTCGTACGGCGGTGACGTCCGCTCGCCGTTCCCCGGTCCGGTGCGGATGAGCTCGGGCTTCGGGTACCGGTCCGCCCCGTGCGGCGCGTGCTCGTCACTGCACCAGGGCCTCGACTTCAACCCCGGGATGGGCGCGCCGATCGGTGCCGTCGCCGCGGGCAAGGTCCGCGTCTCCGGGACGTACTTCTCGTACGGCACCGCCGTGGTCATCGACCACGTGATCGACGGCCGCAAGGTCGCGACGCTCTACGGCCACATGATCCCCGGGTCCTCGCCGCTCAAGGTCGGCGACCGGGTCGAGGCCGGGCAGTTCATCGGCAAGGTCGGCTCGTCCGGGGTCTCCACGGGGGCGCACCTGCACCTCGAGGTGCTCCTGGACGGCGTGACCCCGATCGACCCCGAGGCCTGGCTCGAGGCCCGCATCGGTCGCTCGCTGACCCCCTGAGCCGAGGCCCGCACTGGTCCGCTCGCCGACCACCTGAGCCGAGCCGCCACGGCCGACCGGACGCCGCTCGCACCCGGGCCGCGCGCCCCGCGACGCACAGCACTTGCCGAGCAGGAGTGCGGCCGTCGTCCAGCGATCCTGTGCAGGATCACAGCCATGGACGATCACCACAGACCGCCCGCCCGTCGTCGATCCGCTGAGGCGTCCCGCTGATGGGCACCGACACCTGGATCGCCTTCGGGCTCGTCATCCTCTTCGTGCTCGTCGGCGGGGTGTTCGCCGCCGCCGAGATCGCCCTCGTCTCGCTCCGTGAGTCGCAGCTCCAGCAGCTCGAACGCCGGGGCTCCCGCGGTGCCCGCGTCGCCGCACTCGGTCGCGACCCGAACCGCTTCCTGTCCGCCGTGCAGATCGGCGTGACCGTCGCCGGGTTCTTCTCGGCCGCGTACGGCGCCTCGTCGCTCGCCCCGGACGTCGCCCCGCTGCTGGTCGGGACCGGGCTCGACCGGGGCGCCGCGGAGGCCGTCGCCCTCGTGCTGATGACCCTCGTGATCGCGTACCTGTCGCTCGTGTTCGGCGAGCTCGTGCCCAAGCGCCTCGCCCTGCAGCGCGCCGAGGGCTTCTCGATGGCGGTCGCACCGACCCTCGACCGCTTCGCGACCGCCATGCGCCCGGTGATCTGGGTGCTCTCCCGCTCCACCGACGCCGTCGTGCGGCTGTTCGGTGGCGACCCGCACGCCCGCAGCGAGTCGATGAGCACCGAGGAGCTCCGCGGCCTGGTCGACGACCACGACGCGATCGACGCGCAGGGCCGCCGCATCGCCCGGAGCGCCCTCGACGCCGGTGACCGCACCCTGCGGGAGTCGATGCGCCCCTGGTACGACGTCTCGACCATCGACGCCGTGTCGACGATCGCGGACGCCACCGACCACGCCATCACCGCCGGCCACTCGCGGTACCTCGTCACCGAGGGGTCCCGCGACGGCGTGGCCGGGTTCGTCCACCTGCGCGACCTGCTCCGCCCGGCCGACCCCGGCGCGCCCGTGTCCACCCTGGTCCGCCCCGTCCTCGCCCTGCCCGAGACGAAGTCGCTGTCCGGTGCGCTCACCGACATGCGCGTCGGCGGGCACCAGATCGCGCTGGTCGTCGACGAGTACGGCGGCAGCGCGGGCATGGTGACGCTCGAGGCCCTGCTCGAGGACCTCGTCGGCCGGATCCGCGACGAGTGGGACCCCGAGCACGACGGCACCACGGCGACCGCGGGCGAGGTCGACGGCGCGGTCGTGCTCGAGGACCTCGCCGCGGACGGTGGCCCGGTCCTGCCCGACGGCGACTACGAGACCGTCGGCGGGCTCGTCCAGGTGCACCTCGACCGGGTGCCGCGCGTCGGCGACGTCGTCGAGGTCGGCGACCACCGCCTCGAGGTGACCCGGATGGACGGGCACCGCGTGGCGCGGCTGCGCGTCACGGCGCGCACCGGCGACGCCGCCGCGCACGCGGACGGCGAGCCGGTCCCGGGGCCGGCCGCGGTCCGGTAGTCGGGACGGGACGGACGGGAGGCGCGGTGCGGGCCCGCACCGCGCCTCCCGTCCGTCCCCGACCGCGTCCGGACCCACGGCGACCGCGACGGGCGGGCGTCCCGGGCACTGCCCGTACCTGTCTCGGGACGGCGAGCGCGACGTAGGCTCGATGCATGGGCATCGACGTGCGCAACGAGATCCGGGACTTCCTGTCCTCCCGACGAGCACGGCTCACCCCCGACCAGGTCGGCATGCCGTCGTTCGGCGGCGGGGTGCGACGGGTGCCGGGGCTGCGGCGGCACGAGGTCGCCATGCTCGCCGGCGTCAGCGTGGACTACTACACGCGGCTCGAACGGGGATCGCTCAAGGGCGTCTCCGACAGCGTGCTCGAGGGCCTCGCGGGGGCCCTGCAGCTCGACGAGGACGAGCGGGTGCACCTGTGGGACCTCGCCCGGCTCGCGAACTCCGGCGTCAAGGTGATGCACCGGAACGTGCCGACCCGCGTGCGTCCCGGCGTGCAGCGGCTGCTCGACGCGATCACCGGCGCGCCGGCGTGGGTGCGGAACGAACGCGGTGACGTCGTCGCCACGAACGACCTCGGTCGCGCGCTGTACGCGCCGATGTTCGCCGGCCCCGGACGCCCGGTGAACACCGCGCGCTTCACGTTCCTCGACCCGGCGGCCCGCGAGTTCTTCCCGGACTGGGCGACGACGGCACGCGACGCCGTCTCGGTGCTCCGTGCCGCGGCGGTCGCGAACCCGTGCGAACCCGGTCTCGTGACGCTCGTGGGGGAACTCTCGACGCGCAGCGAGGAGTTCCGCACGTGGTGGGCCGCGCACGACGTCCGGGTGCACCGACGGGGCAAGAAGCGGATCGCACACCCGATCGTCGGGGAGCTCGAGCTCGACTTCGAGGCGCTCGACCTCGTCGCGGACCCGGGCCTGACGATGTTCTCGTACTCGGCCGAGCCGGGCAGCGAGTCGGAACGGTCCCTGGCACTGCTCGGCTCCTGGGCGGCCACGGAACGGTCCGAGCAGGTCGCTGCGCTCCGCCAGGAAGCCGCGGCCGGGGACTGACCGGACGGCGGGCACGGAGCAGCAGCGCGGGTCCGCACCGACGGGCCCGCACGCCAGCCGTGCGTCCGCCGACCGGCGTTCGTAGGCTGGGCGCGTGACGGACGCGACGGAACCGGTGCAGGGCCCGCACCCGGGCCACCCGGAGGACGGCGGCCCGCGGGTCGTCGTCGACCGGGCGCGCTACCGCCGGACCGAGCCGACCTTCGCCCGCGCGGTGGCCCGTGCCCTCGGCGACGCCCGGGACGTGCTCGACCTCGGCGCCGGTCAGGTGCCGTACCTGCCCTCGGGCCGTGCCGTCACGGACGCCGGCGACCCGAGCTCCGGGCTGCCGTACGCCGACGACGCGTTCGACGCCGCGGTCGCCGCCTTCGTGCTCGCCGGGTGGACGGACCCCGCGCGCGGCCTCGCCGAGGTGCGACGGGTGACCCGGGGGCCGGTGGTCCTGCTCGTCCGGGACCCGGAGCGCGTCGCCGGACACTGGCTCGCCGAGTACGCGCCCGAGGTGGTGGCCGCCGACGCCCGACGGTGGCCGACGCTCGACCAGGTGGCCGCAGCACTCGGCGGCGAGGTCGAGACCACCCGGCTCCCGGTCCCGTTCACCTGTGTCGACGGCTTCTGGGAGGCGTACACCGGCCGCCCGGAACGGCTCCTCGACCCGGGCGTCCGCGCTGCCGACCCCGCGTGGTCACGCGTCGACGACCTCGCCGCGCGACGGGCGGTGGCCGCCCTGCGCACGGCGCTCGAGAGCGGGGCGTGGGACGACCGGCACGGCGTGCTCCGCCGCCAGCCCGCACACGACGGGTCGGTCGTGCTCGTCCGTGCGGACCGGTCCCGCCCGACACGCCCGGCTTGACACGCCGTCGTAGGGTGGGACGCATGCAGCAGCAGGAGGTGGTCGGCGCGCAGAGCGCCGGCATCAGGGCGTGACGCCCCCGGCTGTGCCCACGGGCACGGCCGCCGTCGTCGAACCCTGACCACCACCCCGCCCGTGCGGCGCGACACCCGCGCCCGGGCCCATCCGGAAGAGACCGCACCGTGCTGCCCATCAGCGAGAAGACCATCCGCGCGTCGTTCGTCAACGCCTCCCGCCGGGAGACGAGCGACCTGACGCTCCCCACCGACCTCGACCGCATCGTCTGGGACGACCTCGACTTCCTCGGCTGGCGGGACCCGAGGATCGGCCGCCGCGCCTACGTCGTCGTGCCCACGCTCGACGGCGACCTGGTCGGCGTGCTGTTCCGCCAGGCCGATGCCTCGCCCCGCTCCCGCGCGCAGTGCTCGTGGTGCCAGGACGTGAAACTGCCGAACGACGTCGTGTTCTGGAGCGCCAAGCGGTCCGGGAGGTCGGGGCGGAACGGGAACACCGTCGGCACGCTCGTCTGCCAGGACTTCCAGTGCTCGCACAACGTCCGGAAGCTGCCGCCGCCCGCCTACGAGGGCTACGACGTCGAGGCAGCGCGACTCCGGCGGATCGAGGACCTGCAGCTGCGCGCGGCGTCCTTCGTCGCCGAGGTCTGAGCGGGCGGCCGGGTCCTACCGCGGCGGCAGTGCGATCGGCGCCGTCGACCGCACCCCGTCGTACGAGCCCACCGCCGGGTCGTCGCCGTACCGCTCGCGCACGCTCCGCGACCCCAGGAGCAGGTTGAGCAGGATCGCGGCGACGGCCCCCGCCGAGATGCCCGAGTCGAACACGAGCGTGAACCACGTCGGGAACGCCCCGTAGATCGCCGGTGCGACGGTCGGCAGGAGCGCGATCCCGAGCGGCAACGCCACGACGAGGACGTTCCGGTTGTCGAACCGCACCTTCGACAGCGTCCGGATCCCGCTCGCCGCGACCATGCCGAACAGCGCCACCCCGGCCCCGCCGAGGACCGCGTGCGGGATCGCCTCGACGACCGCGGCGACCTTCGGGACGAGGCCGAGCACGACGAGGATCCCGCCCGCCGCGGTCGCCACGTACCGGGAGCGCACGCCGGTCAGCGCGACGAGTCCGACGTTCTGCGCGAACGCCGTGTACGGGAACGTGTTGAACACCCCGCCGACGACCGTGCCGAGGCCGTCCGCCCGCAGCCCGTCGGCGAGCGTGCGCTTCGACACCGGGCGACCGACGACCTCGCCCACGGCCACCATGTCGCCCGTGGTCTCGGTCATGATCACGAGGCCGACGACGAGCATCGACACGATCGACGCGAGGTCGAAGGTCGGCAGGCCGAAGTGGAACGGCGTCACGACCGCGAACCAGGCCGCGTCGCCGATGCCCGAGCCGTCGACCATGCCCGGCACGAACAGCGCCACGACGGTCCCGAGCAGCAGCCCGGCCAGCACCGAGACCCGGGCGAGTCCCCGCGGCGCGAACCGTTCGACCAGCACGATCGCGAGCAGCACCCCGGCCGCGAACGCGACGTCGAGCGGACGGGCGGCGCCGTCCTTGCCGCGCTCGGTGATCCACCCCGCGGCGACGCTCATGAGCGACAGGCCGATGATGAGGATCACGGTCCCGGTGACGATCGGTGGGAACAACCGGACCAGCTGCGAGAACCACGGTGCGACGAGGACCATGAAGACCCCGCACGCGATCGTCGCGCCGTAGACCGCCGTGATGCCGTGCTCGGTCCCGATCGCGATCATCGGGCCGACCGCGGCGAAGGTCACGCCCTGCACGAGCGGCAGCCGCACGCCGAAGCGCCAGAAGCCGACGGACTGCACGATCGTGGCGAGCCCGGCGACGAACAGGTCGGCGCTGATGAGGAACGCGAGGTCGGCCCGGTCGAAGCCGAGGGCACCGCCCACGATGAGCGGCACGGCGATCGCGCCGGCGTACATGGCGAGCACGTGCTGCAGCCCGAGGGGCACCAGTCGTGCGAGTCGCGGGACGGCGTCGACGCCGTCCTCGACCGGTGTGCGGCGCGTGGTGGTCGTCTCGGTCACGGGTGCCCCCTCGGTGTCGTCCTGGATCCCTCCGTCGTCCTGGATCCCTCCTGGGACGCTACGGAGCCGGTGTTTCCGCGCCGTGACGACGGTGGGTCGCCCGCGTCACGCGCCACCCGCCTGCAACGAGCGTTCCGATGTGCGGTTGCGACGGACGGGCGGTCACGACCGACGGGTGGGGACGACGGACGGGAGGCCCGTGGCGGTGTCGCCACGGGCCTCCCGTCCGTCATGTGGTCGCGTCGGCGACCGCAGCGTGCCTGGTCAGCGACCGATGGTCGACATGTCCGGGTACCGGTCGCCGGTCGGCACCGGGAGCGAGGACAGGCGCTCGAGCTGCGCCGGCGACAGGGTGACGTCGGCGGCGCCGACGTTCTCCTCGAGGCGGACGACCCGCTTCGTGCCCGGGATCGGCACGACGTCGTCGCCCTGCGCGAGCAACCAGGCGAGCGCGACCTGCGCCGGGGTGGCCCCGACCTCGTCCGCCACGGCCTTGACCTCGTCGACGATCCGGAGGTTCTGGTCGAACGCCTCCTGCTGGAAGCGCGGGTTCGCGCGGCGGAAGTCGTCCTCGTCCAGGTCGGACGGCTTGGTGATCGCGCCGGTCAGGAAGCCGCGGCCGAGCGGCGAGTACGGCACGAGACCGATCCCGAGCTCGCGGACCGTGTCGAGGACGTCGCCCTCGAGCTCCCGGGTCCACAGCGAGTACTCGGTCTGGAGCGCGGTGATCGGGTGCACGGCGTGGGCGCGGCGGATCGTCTCCGGGCCGGCCTCGGACAGCCCGATGTGCCGGATCTTGCCCTCCTGCACGAAGCCGGCGAGCTGGCCGACGACGTCCTCGATCGGGATCGCCGGGTCGACGCGGTGCTGGTAGTACAGGTCGACGTGGTCGGTGCCGAGCCGGCGGAGGGAGCCCTCGAGCGCCTCGCGCACGGACTCCGGTGCACTGGAGAGGCCGCGCTGCTGCGTCGGGGTCTCCTCGCCGGCCTCGTGGCGGTAGAGGCCGAACTTGGTGGCGATGACGACCTGGTCGCGGCGGTCGCCCAGCGCGCGGCGGAGGAGTTCCTCGTTCGTGTAGGGGCCGTACGCCTCGGCGGTGTCGAAGAGCGTGACGCCGAGGTCGATCGCGCGGTGGATCGTGCGGATCGACTCGTCGTCGTCGGAACCTGCGCCCGTGTAGAAGGCGCTCATCCCCATGGTGCCGAGGCCGACGGGGCCGACCTCGAGGTCTGCGAGCTTGCGTGTCTGCATGGGTGCAGGTCTACTCCTGCTCGCGGGTTCCCCGGGAGGTACCGGTACGGCTACGCTGCGAGGACGGACAGTGTCCGCAGAACGCGAGGGGGAGGTCGTCGTGGTCGTCGTGTGGATCGTGATCGGGGTGGCGGTGGCGATCGCCGCGTTGCTCGTCGTGCTCGAGGTGCAGAACATGCGCCGCCGCCGGACGATGGCGGACATGGAGCCCGTCGACCCGCGCATCGGGGAGCGGGCGGTGCAGGACGCGGAGAGCCAGCACGCGGTGGTCGAGGGTGCGGCGAAGTCGGCGCACCCGGGGATCTCGGGCGCCGGGGGCGGTCCGCTGGGCTGAGCGCGGGCTCGGTGTCCGGCGCCGGGTGCTGCCGGCCCGTGCCGGGTGCGGTGCGGTGGGGCGCGGTGCGGTGCGGTGCGCGGGATCTCCCCGCGGGCGGACGCGTCGGCTACTCGGTCGAGTACTCCGTCGAGGCGAGCGGCGTGGCGGTGAAGCGGGAAAGCAGTCGCGCCAGCGCCTCCCGATCGGCCTCGGTCCAGGTGCTCGTGTGGTCGGCGATCACCGCCTCCAGACGGCGTCGCGCCTCCGCGATGGCGTCGGTGCCGCTCGGCGTGAGCGTGAGGAGCGCCTGACGACGGTCGTCCGGGCCGGGGACCTGCACGACGAGGTCCGCTCGGACGAGTTCCGCGGCGCGGCGGCTCACGACGGAGCGGTCGAGCCCGAGGTCGGGCGCCAGGGCCGCCGCCGAGCGCGGCTCGCCCGCACGCGCCAGTGCGCTCAGCACCGGGTAGTTCGCCTCGGTCAGCCCGGGCGCAACACCGAGCGTCACGCTGCCGTAGAGGCCACTGCGGAACCCGCGGGTGAGCACCACGCCCAGGGCGTTCGCGATCGTTGCTGCCGGTTCCATGCACCGATCATACGTGTGCAACTCGCACAGATCCTGCTACCGTCACTCTGTGCAAGTTGCACAGAATGAGGATCGACATGACGGACATCGCCACGGCACTGACGGAGCTGCTCAACGACCGGGACAGCTCGGTCGACGACGCGATCACACGGCACTTCGCCGACGACTACCGACAGCGGACCGACGGCGTCTGGAGTGACCGCGCACAGTTCGCCGACCACATCGCCCACCTCCGCGGGATCGTCGCGCACGCGGAGGTCCGGGTGCTCGACGAGTTCGTCCGGGGCACCGCGTACGCGGACCGGCACGAGGTCCACGTGGAGAAGGCGGACGGGACGACCGTCGTGCAGGAGGTGTACCTGTTCGGCACCCTCGCGAGCGACGGACGCTTCGCGGAGGTGCACGAGGTGACCCACCTGCTCCGGGGGAGCGAGGCGGACCGCGGCATGGGGACGGCCTCGTGAGCTCGGGCGTCCCCAATGCAGGAGCCCGAGGGACCAGTCACGTACGACCCGACCGGCCACAGTCATCCAACCGGACGCCTCAGAGTCCGCGCTTCACCGGTGAGCATCAGGACACCATCGTGACTCTGCGTCATCAGAGAAACACCCGCGCAAAGTGATCAAGAAAACAATCGCGGAAATCGCGCTCGCTCCATCGGTGCCACACATCAAAGCCGGATACCATCTGACTTCCGTTTTGGAAGAAGGCACAGAATGCCACGCCCGCACCACGGAGTCAGGGTCTCCCAGCGCCGATCGGCCCGAAGTAACAGCGCGAACTCCACGTTGACTGATGAAGCGGCGCAGCGCAAGACGGCACAAAGGGGGACAGGATCCCAATCGCGGCCTCACGACACGAATCCCTGACTCTCCAAGAAGGGATCGCCCGCCCGCCTGACGCGTCGGTAAGGCGATGAGCGCTGACCTATAGCCAGACGGACAGCCTCGCATGGCCACCCGACTCTCGACAGTCAACCGCCGGTCGGAGGCGGTAGGACATTGATTTCATGCAATAGTGGGGCGTCAATTCCGCAATGGCCAGGGCCATACCGGCGGGATCGATGCCATCAGGGGACGCGACAAATCGTGGATGTTCGTCTACGCTCGCAGCATGTTTGGGAACTTGAACATCGTTGTAACGGTCGTTGTCCTCGTCGTGGTCGTGGCGCTCATCTCATGGGGGGTGCAAGCGCTTGTCGCTCGTCGACGTCGTTCGCTTGATTCGCACGTGAACGAATAACACGTCCATGGCTGAAACGGATTATTCCTCAGGAGGGGTTTCATGCCACAAATTGCTCAATTCAAGAGTCTGGTCTGCGCGGCGGTAGCCGGGGGTGCACTGCTGGGCTCCGTGCTCATGGGCGTCGCACCCGCGAGTGCCTCCGAGGCGAAGCTCCTGACGGCGTCACAGGAGGCGACCGTCAGGGCGACCATGGACGGTGCGAACGTCAGCGCTGACGTGCAGGATCGCCTCATCGCAAAGCTCAACGCTGGCCAGCCGCTGGACTCGCAGACTGATGCGACGCCTGTCAGCACGAGGAGCGAGAGCCTCCGCGAGGGAGGCACCCGGTCGGTCGAGGTGTTCGCCGACGGTTCGCAACGATGGGTTGAGTCCGATGCCGTGGCACCCGCGTCGACCGGAAGGCCGGGCGGTGTCACGACGTTGGGGCTCAACCCGTCGAAGACGGGGTGCAAGTCCTCCGGCGGCTGGAACACCAACTGCAAGATCGGGATCTCTGACTTCGTCAGCAATGCCGGCTTCTACCTCGACTACACGACCAACAAGATCCGCGACGTCCGCGGAGCGTACTGCAACAACTCGGTCGGCGACGCCTCGTGCTCGGCCAAGCTGCGTCGTGCAACTGCATCGTCGGCGGGCCCGGCATGGGCGGAGCTGACCTTCAAGGCTGGCATCGGCCCGATCGGCAACGTCGCCTCCGGCGCATTCGGACTGCGCGTCAGCGGGAGCAGCGCATCCGTCTACGGATGATCACGCTTCACTGAGCGAACGGTCCCGGCCCTCACGGCCGAGACCGTTTCTTCGTACACCTTCCGTTGGCGCGGCCGGATTCGGGCGGGGTGCCGCACCTCATGGGCATCCCTTCGGACGAGGACGCCGTCTCCATCCAGTCCCGAACGACAGGACGTGCAGCGCGGAGCGGGACGCCCCGCGCGGTCCGTTGGAGGTCGCGCCCACCCCCTGTTGCACACCGCACCGCAGCGGTCGTGCGGTTCCTCCAACACGATCGCCCGACCCGGGACGCGCCTGGTGTGATCGATGCGTGAACCTGTACTTCCGGCTGCTCCTGCTGACCCTGCGCATCCGGCTCGCCGCCGCCCGCCCCGGACGCCGTCCGTCGCTGTGGGACGAGACCCGCACGTCGTTCCGCGTCGCGCCGACCGACCTCGACCCGCTGCGGCACGTGAACAACGGCAAGTACCTGTCCCTGCTCGACCTCGGCCGGTACGACCTGCTCGCCCGGTCCGGCTTCTGGGAGGAGGCCTCCGCGCGCGGGTGGTACGCCGTGGTGGCGGCGCAGACGATCACGTACAAGCGGTCGTTGACGCTCGGGCAGCGGTTCAGCCTGCTGACGCGGATCCTCGGGGTCGACGAGCGCGCGGTGTACATGGAGCAGACCTTCGTCCGCGGTGGGGAGGTCGTGGCGCGGGCGGTCGTGCAGGCGCGCTTCCTGCGCCGCACCGGCGGGACCGTGAGCCCCGCCGAGCTCGTCGAGGCCGGCGGGGGGACGGACCGCGACCTGACCCTGCCGGCGTGGGTGCACGAGTGGGCCGACGCCGTGCGGATCAGCAGCGGCGACGCGGCACGGTAGCGGGACGGGCGACGACCAGACCGGCCCGCCCTACGATGACCGCATGGACGACGACCTCGTGCTCCCGGACGCCGCAGCGTGGCGCGCCTGGCTCGACACGCACGAGGAGACGCCCGACGGCGTCTGGCTCGTCCTCGCGAAGAAGGGCACGACGACCCCGACCACGCTGACGTACGACCAGGCGCTCGACGAGGCGCTGTGCTCCGGCTGGATCGACGGGCAGAAGCGCGGGCGGGACACGGCGACCTTCCGGCAGCGGTTCACCCCGCGGCGCCGGGCGTCGCTGTGGTCGCAGCGGAACATCGGGCTCGTCGCGGCCCTGACCGAGGCCGGCCGGATGCGCCCGCGGGGCATCGCCGAGGTCGACCGGGCGAAGGCCGACGGCCGGTGGGAGCGCGCCTACGCCGGTGCCGCGACGGCGACCGTGCCGGACGACCTGCGGGCAGCGCTCGACGCCGAACCCGCGGCCTCCGCGCTGTTCGACGAGCTGGACGCCACGAACCGGTACGCCGTGCTGCACCGGGTCACGACCGCCCCGAGCCCCACCGCCCGGGCGAACCGGATCGCGAAGCTCGTGGGCGGCCTGGCCCGCGGCGAGACCCCGTTCCCGCGACGGGGGACGACGGCTCAGGATCAGGTCACACCGACGGCGTAGACCGGGAGGCATGACCAGTACCGACACCACGAACCGTCCTGCCGCCGCCTCGGGCACGTTCCGGATCGGTGGCGACCTCGAGGTCCACCGTCTGGGCTACGGCACCATGCAGCTCACCGGACCGGGCGTCTGGGGCCCGCCGAAGGACCACGACGAGGCGATCCGCGTGCTCAAGCGTGCCGTCGAGCTCGGCGTCGACTTCTTCGACACCGCCGACTCCTACGGCCCCTACGTCGCCGAGGACCTGCTCCGCGAGGCCCTGCACCCGTACGGCGACGACGTCGTCATCGCGACCAAGGCCGGCCTGACCCGCACCGGCCCGAACGAGTGGCCGCCGGTCGGCCGTCCGGAGTACCTGCGCCAGGAGGCCGAGATGAGCCTTCGCCGCCTCGGCCTCGAGCGCATCGACCTGTTCCAGCTGCACCGCATCGACCCGAAGGTCCCGCTCGAGGACCAGGTCGGCGAGCTGAAGAAGCTGCAGGACGAGGGCAAGATCCGGCACATCGGCCTGTCCGAGGTCACGGTCGACGAGGTCAAGGCCGCCCAGGAGGTCGCCACGATCGTCTCCGTGCAGAACCTGTACAACCTGCAGAAGCGCGACGCCGAGGAGCTCCTCGACTGGTCGGAGCAGCAGGGCATCGGCTTCATCCCGTGGTTCCCGCTCGCGACCGGCGGGCTGACCGGCGAGGACTCGCCCCTGACCGAGATCGCGCAGCGCAAGGGCGCGACCCCGGCCCAGCTCGCGCTCGCCTGGTTGCTCGAGCGCTCGCCCGTCATGCTGCCGATCCCGGGGACGTCGAGCGTCGACCACCTCGAGGACAACCTGCAGGGCGCGACGATCGAGCTCACCGACGAGGAGTTCGCGGAGCTCTCGAAGCTGCACGCGTAGGTCGCGTCCGACGCGACCACGGGACGGACGGGAGGCGCGGTGCCGGCTGGCACCGCGCCTCCCGTCCGTCCGCGGTCGCCCCCGGCGACCGGGCGAACCTGTGAACGGCGGCGAAGACCCTCAGGAGCGGTGTTGCATTCCCCAGCACTGGGGACTGGTTCCGCGGGCGGATCCGGGGGATACCTGTACTCGTGTCCCGCCCCCGCCGTCTCGCCCTCGTCGCGAGCATCGCCACCGCCGCCTGCCTCGTCACGGCCGGCATCGTCCTCGCCACCGCCCCGCACGTCGCCACCGCCGAGGACACCCCCGTCGTCGCGGCGGTCGGTGCGCACGTGCAGCAGCGCGAGGCCGACCTGGTGCGGCCGGCCGACCAGGTCGTGAGCGGGGCCGTCGACACCCCGGTGGCCGCGGGCGCCGTCCCCTTCGCCTACGCGGGGGACTCGATCACCGCCCGTCCCGACTCGTGGCTGCACCAGCTCGCCACCGACGACCACCTGCACGCCGTCGGCGGCTACGCCCACAGCGGGTACCGCGCCGACCAGGTCCTGCAGGAGATCGCACCCGTGCCCGACGCCCGCGTGCTCGTCGTCGAGGTCGGCACGAACGACGTGAACCAGGCCGTCCCGACGGCCCGGACGATCGCCGACGTGGACGGCATCGTCCGCAAGGTCGGGGCCGCGCGCGTGCTCGTCGTCGCCGGCCCGCCCTCGGACTGGACGTGGAGCCGCTACGGTGCCGACCGCCGCACGGGGCAGCTCGCGCTGACCACGGCGCTCCGGTCGACCGCCACGGCGCACGGGTGGTCGTTCGTCGACCCGTTCACCGGGCTCCGGGCCGCCGACGGTGCGTACCGCCCGGGGGACTCGCGGGACGGCATCCACCCGACCGCCGAGGCGAACCGCAGCGTCGCGGCGGCGATGGCCGCGGCGATCCAGCGCACCGCGGCCTGACCCGGTCCACGGCTCGGGCACCGGAGATCCCCAGGACGCTCCCGACCGCGGCGTGTGGACTCGGGGACGAACCGGGAGGATCACCGTGGACACCACCCGCACGACCCGCAGCCCCCGCACCACTCGCTGGACCGCGCTCGGGCTCGCGGCCGCCGCAGCCCTCGTCCTGAGCGCGTGCTCGGACGACGGCACGGGTGATCCCGACGTCGGGTCCGGCGGCGCCCCGGCCCGCACGGGTTCCGCGACCGCGGCGGCGACCACCGACGTCGTCACGGGGCTCGAGGCACCGTGGTCGGTCGTCCCCGTCGGTGACCGGGGCGACGCGTTCATCAGCGAGCGCGACTCCGCGCGGGTGCTCGAGCTCCGACCGGGCGGCTCGACGCGCGAGGTCGGCACGGTCCCGGGCGTCCGGCACGGCGGCGAGGGCGGACTGCTCGGTCTCGCGCTGCACGACGGCGACCTGTTCGTCTACTCGACGGCCGACGACGGCAACCGGGTCCAGCGCTTCACCCTGACCGGCGGCACCGGGACGTACCGGCTCGGGGACGCCACGACCGTGCTCGACGGGCTGCCGCGGAACACCTTCCACGACGGCGGGCGGATCGCCTTCGGCCCGGACGGCATGCTCTACGTGAGCGTCGGGGACGCGGGGAACCGGCCGGCCGCACAGGACCGGGCGTCGCTCGCGGGCAAGATCCTCCGCGTGACCCCGGACGGCGCGGTCCCGGAGGACAACCCGTTCCCGGGCTCGCCGGTCTGGTCGCTCGGACACCGGAACGTGCAGGGCATGGGCTGGGCGGCGGACGGCACGATGTTCGCCGCGGAGTTCGGGCAGGACGCCTGGGACGAGCTCAACGTCATCGAACCGGGGCAGGACCACGGCTGGCCCGAGGTCGAGGGCGTCGGCGGCGAGGCACGCGGCTTCGTCGACCCCGTGCAGCAGTGGTCGACGGACGACGCCTCGCCGAGCGGGCTGACGGTGATCGGGGACACGGTCTACGTCGCGAACCTCAAGGGCGCGTCCGTCCGTGCCGTTCCGGTGTCCGACCCCGGGACCTCGACCGTGTTCTTCGCGGGGGAGTTCGGTCGCATCCGCACGGTGCTGGCCGGCCCCGACGACACGCTCTGGTTCGTCACGAACAACACCGACGGCCGCGGGGACCCGCGCGAGGGCGACGACCGCATCGTCTCGGTGCCCCTGACCGACCTCCGGTGAGCAGCAGACGTCGGGTGCCGGCCGCGCACCCGACGTCGTCTGCTCCATCGAGGAGCGCGCGACGGGGACGGAGCGCGCGACGGGGACGGGGCGCACCACGGCACGCCGGCGCCGGTGTCAGGCGACGAACGGTCCGGCCACCTCGAGTCCGCCGTGCTCGACCTGCCAGCGCAGGGCGTCGCGCACCGTCTCCGACGCGGTCCAGCCCGGGGCGTAGCCGAGCACCCGCTCGGCCTCGGCGGTGCTGAACACCTGGCTGCGGGACAGGTGCTCCCAGCTCGCGTCCGCGTGCTCGGGAGCCGTGGTCTCGCGGAACCGGTCCCACGTGACGGACTCGAGCCGCGCCTCCCGGCCGAACCACGACGCGACCAGGTGCGCGTACCCGCGGACCGTGAGCGCGGTCGGAGCCGTGGCGAAGAACGACCGGCCGGCGGCCGCGGAGCGCTGCTCGACGGCCAGCTGGAACAGCTGGGCGACGTCGTCGGCGTGCACGTGCGCCATCGCCTCGGCGCCGAGGCCGGGCACCTCGACGGGCTCGCCACCGGACAACCGCGTGACGACCGCGGGGTCGAGGTTGCCGAGCGGACCGATCGGCATCCAGCCCGGACCGCTGATGTGCCCGGGGTGGACCGAGGTCGCGACGACACCCCCTGTGGCGGTTTCCTTCGCGAGCATCCGGGCGATCGCGTCCTTCTGCACGCCGTAGTCCCCGAAGGGCGGAGTCATCGTCGCCTCGGTGATCGGCAGCACGTGCGAGACGCCCGCGCGCCAGATCGAGCCGCAGTGCACCAGGTGCGTCGCGCTGCCGCGGAGGGCGCGGACGAGCTGCTCGGCGCTCTCGACCGTGAAGCACACGAGGTCGACGACCGCGTCGGCGGCGAGCGCCGCGACCCGGCCGCCGAACGTGCCGTCGCGGTCCTCCTGCTCCCGGTCGGCGGTGACGCGCTCGACGCGCTCCCACTCCGGGGCGTCGGCGTAGGGGGTGCTCGTGCCGCGCGAGACGGCCACGACGTCGTGGCCGGCGCGGACGAGACGGGGGACGAGGAAGGTGCCGATGTGGCCGGTGGCTCCGATGACGACGATGCGCATGGCGACCACGCTAGGCGGGTGCTCCCGTGCGCGGCAGGCCCTGGCAGGACCGCGGTCCGGTCCGCGCGGCGGTGGCCGTGCGGTGACGTCCGTGCGGTGGGCGCACCACGGGACGGACGGGAGGCGCGGGTCGTCGCCGCCCCGCGCCTCCCGTCCGACGTGTGGTGCCGGTCAGGCCCCGGTGACGGTCTTCACGGACGCCGCGATGACGACGGCGTCCTCGGCGAGGGCGCCGACCGGGTCGGGCAGGCCGGTGCCGCTCAGCACCTTGCGGGCGGCCCAACCGACGAAGCTGCCGACGACCGCGCCGACGCCGCCGAGGATCGCACCCTCGAGCCGGAGGTCGCGACGACCCGTCGTACCGAGCGCCGCACCGGCGAACGCACCGGCTCCGATGCGTCCGACCAGGCCCATCGGCGAGATGCGGTTCGGTGCCTTCGGGGACTTGTCGCCGATGAGCTCACCGATCGCCGACGCGACGAGCAGGCCGCGGCCGAGCGGGGTGCTGAAGGCCTTCCACTGCTGCCAGGAGCCCGTGAGCGACTTGTTGTCGTGGTTCAGCGCGAGGACGGCGAGCGGGGTGCTGCTCCGACCGCCGCTCAGGACGCCGAGCGCCAGGGTGCGGACCAGGGTGTGCTGCTCGTGCTGCTGCTTGCTCATCGGTTCTCCGTCGTGTCGTCCCGTGGTGTCGCCTCCGCACGGTACTCGGCAGCGTCTGACGGTCGGCGGGAGCCTCCGGGTGGCGGGCGGCGACCGGTCGGGCGGGAGGCGCGGTGCCGGGCCGCCCCGCGCCTCCCGTCCGGCGGTGGGAACGACCGTCACCGCGCCCTCCGAGCCGTCCCGCGTACCGTCCGCAGCATGAGCAACGTCATCGTCTTCGGCGGCCACGGCAAGGTCGCACTCCTCGCCACGCGCCTCCTCACCGACCGCGGGCACACCGTCACCTCCGTCATCCGGAACGCCGACCAGTCGGACGAGGTGCGCGCGCACGGTGGCGAGCCCCGGATCGCGGACGTGCAGGAGCAGTCCCTCACCGACTTCGCGGACCTGGTCCGCGGGCAGGACGCCGTCCTCTGGTCGGCCGGTGCCGGTGGCGGGTCCGTCGACCGCACGTGGGCGATCGACCGGGACGCCGCCGTGCTCTCGATCCAGGGTGCCGCGCGCGCGGGCGTGGACCGGTACGTGATGGTCTCGTGGTCCGGCTCCGAGCTCGACCACGGCATCCCCCAGGACGACGACTTCTTCGCGTACGCGCAGTCGAAGATGATCGCCGACGCGGTCCTGCGCGACTCGGACCTGCAGTGGACCGTGGTGGCACCGAGCACCCTGACCGACGACGAGCCGACCGGGTCGGTCGACTGGGACGGGTCGTCGTCGCAGGTGCCGCGCGGTGACGTCGCGCACGTGGTCGCCGACGTCCTGGAGGACCCCTACACCGCCGGTCGCACGATCCGCTTCAACGGCGGCTCGACCCCGGTCGCGGACTTCCTCCGCGGCTGACCCGGGTCCGGGGTCCGGGGCCCGGCCCCGGGCCCCGGGTACCGCCCCCGGCCCCCGGTTCCGCGGGATGGAGCAGCAGACGTCGGGTGCGCGCCCTCTACCCGACGTCTGCTGCTCCATCGGGCCGCGCGGGCCCCGGGCGGACGGGTGTCGGTGGCGCGACCTAGCGTCGGACCATGCCCGAGGGTGACTCCGTCCACCGCCTGGCCGCTCGGCTCCGTGCGACCGACGGTGCCCTCGTGGTCCGGGGCGAGCTCCGCGGCGGGCCGAGCGCGGGGACGTCCGTCGCCGGACGACGGATCACCGGGCACGCCACGCACGGCAAGCACCTGCTCACCCGGCTCGACGACGGCACCACCCTGCACACCCACATGCGGATGACGGGCTCGTGGACGGTCACCGGTCCGGGTCGCCGGATCCCGACGACCGTCGCACGGGACGCCCGGGTACGGATGGCCCTGGACGACGGGCGCACCGTGTGGGGCATCGCCCTGCCGGTGGTCGACCTCGTCCCGACGCGCGACGAACACCGGGTGGTCGGACACCTCGGTCCGGACCTGCTGGACGACGACTTCGACCGTGCCGAGGCGGTCCGGCGGATGACGGCCGACCCGGACGCGCCCGTCCGTCGGGTGCTGCTCGACCAGCGGCTCGTCGCCGGGCTCGGCAACCTCTGGGCGAACGAGCTCGGGTACGTCCGCGGTCTGCACCCCGACCGGCCGATCGGGACCGTCGACGTGCCGACGCTGCTCGACACCGCGCAGCGCATGCTCCGGCACTCGGCGACGGTGCCCGACGCGTACCAGGTCACCACCGAGCGGCTCCGGCGCGGGGAGCAGCACTGGGTGGTCGGCCGCGCCGGTCGACCGTGCCTGCGCTGCGGGTCGCGCGTCCGGGCCCGCGACGACGTCGAGGTCCCGGGGTCGCCGGCGCGACGCGTGTGGTGGTGCCCGCGGTGTCAGCCGGCAGCGGATCCGAAGGCCGCGGGCTGGGCGGCAGCTGCGCGGTCACCCGCCGGCTGACCGTCGGCCACCCGGCCACCCGCGGGCTGACGGGGCACGGAGCGGACGGCCGGCGGACTCAGACGAGCCCGGCGATGCCCAGCGCCACGAGCGACAGCAGCGGCAGCGCGCCCTGGGTGGTCGCGGCCCGGCGCTTCGTCGCGTCGCTCGTGAACAGCACCAGCGCGGCGGCGAGCATGCTCGCGGTCCCGGCGACGACGAGCGTCGTCCCGACCGCGGTCCCACCGGCGGCGGCCACGACGATGCCCACGACCACGAGCACGGCCAGGAACAGGTTGTAGAAGCCCTGGTTGAACGCGAGCCCCTTCGTCACGACGGCGTCCTCCTCGGTCGTGCCGAAGGTGGAGCGGGCGCGAGGGGTCGTCCAGAGGACGGACTCGAGCACGAAGATGTACACGTGCAGGAGCGCGGCGAGGGCTGCGAACACCAGGGCGACGACGGTCATGGCACGACCCTACGACGCGCCGGACGCCCGTGCCGCGACCGGCAGGCGTGGCACGCTCCCGCGGGTGCCGTGGGACGGGATCAGCGGCGCGTCGTCCCCGGCAGCGGCAGCTCCCACCCGTGGTCCCACGGCTCGGTCCAGTCGAGCCGGTCGAACAGCGCGTCGAGCAGCATCGCGGTGAAGCCCCACAGCGTGTGCTCGCCACGGTCGGAGCGGACCGTGAACGCCGGACCCCGCCACTCCTGGCCGCCGCGCCGCAGGACCGTGACCCCGCGGTGTGCGGGGTCGAGCAGGTCGGCGACCGGCGTGCGGAAGACCGCGGCCGACTCCCGCTCGTCGACGACCCGGACGGGCGTCGGCTCCCGCCACCAGCCGAGCACCGGGCGCACCAGGTGGTTCGAGTGGGCGAGCGGGACGGCGGGCAGGGTGCCGAGGACCTCGACACCGGTCGGGTCGAGCCCGGTCTCCTCCCGGGCCTCGCGGAGGGCGGCGGCGGGCGCGTCCGCGTCACCCGGGTCGACGCGACCGCCCGGGAACGCGACCTCGCCGGGGTGCGACCGGAGCGTCGACGCACGCGCGAGCAGGAGCACGTCGAGGTCCCGGTGCACCGCGTCGGCGCGCGCGGGACGGCTGCTCGGGACCCGGTCGAGCACGCCGAACAGCATGAGGACGGCGGCGGCGCGGGGGTCCTCGGTGCCGGGCATCGCGGGCACGAGCGGCCCGGAGCCGACCACCGCGGCGAGCGCGGCCCGTGCGTCCTCGGCGGTCGTGCTCACCCCTGGTCCGTCCCGGTGACGTCCGCGGAGGCGCTCCCGGCACCGTCCGCCGTGGGTCGGCGACGCTGCACGAGGCGGGTGACGAGCACCGCGGCGAGCGCGACGACGACGATCCCACCGAGGACCCACGGGGTGCTGCCGCCGTGCTGGTGCCCGGCGGTCGCGGCAACCGCGGTCGAGGTCGCTGCGGTCGGGGTCGGCTCGGCAGCGGGTGCCGCGGCGGACGCGGATGCGGACGGAGCGCCGGTGGGCAAGGGGGTGGTGGCCCCGGTGGACGTGAAGCGGTACTCGCCGGAGATCGGGTGCCCGTCGACGGAGACGCTCCGCCACTGCACCCGGTAGGTCCCGGGCGTCGCCAGGTCGACCGGCTTCGCGATGGTCGTCCCCGACACGCGGACCTCGCCCGAGGTGTGCTCGGCCCCGGCGGCGTCGGTCACGCTGATGACGATGCCGGTCTGCAGGCCGGACAACGGCTCCTCGGACAGCGTGAGCGTGACCACGTCGAGGTCGCCCGACACGGCTGCGTCCGCCGCGGGGTCCGACGACACGAGGACGTCGTGCGCCGACGCAGGACCGGCGAGGAGCACCACCGGCGCGAGCGCTGCGACGACGACGGTGGCGAGGAGGGCTCGGAGACGCACGGGGGCCTTTCGTGGGGTGGCCCGGTCGGTCGCCGGGGCGGCTGGTGCCGACCGGCCCGAGCGTACCCGCGCAGGTCGGGACGCCCGCCCTGCCGCGACCGGCGCGACGCACGCCGCGCTGGACGGGTGGGTCGCGGACCGGGACGCGACCCGGCACCGGACGGGAGGCGCGGGTCGGGCCCGCACCGCGCCTCCCGTCCGCGACGCGTCGACCACACCGCAGACCGGCACCGCCGTCGCGTCGGCGCCGGTCCGGCGCGCGTCAGCGCCCCGCGGTGGCGTGCGCGGCGACCTGCTGCGCGGTGAGCTCCGTCGAGTACACGGCGGCGTACCGCATCGAGCCGGTGAAGGCGAAGTTGGCGGGCGCCCCGGGCCACCCGCTGATCGTGTCGTACCCGATGCGGAAGTAACCCGTGTAGTTCTCGGCGACCTTGTAGGACGTGTTCGACGCGACCACGACCCCGTCGAGGTAGAGCCGCATCCCGTTCGTGGGCGACATCGTCGCGACCACGTGGTGCCACACGCCGTCGGTGACCGCCTTCGGCGAGGTGACCACCTGGGTGGCGCCGTTGTAGGCGCCGAACACGAGCTGGCCGGACGTGTTGACGTAGACCTGCCGGTCGTGCTGCCCCGACTGCATCACCTGGTTGCTGCCGAAGCCGATGAGCAGGCCGCCCGCCACGGTGGTGCGGAACCAGACCTCCTCGCTGAAGGTGGTCGGGTTGGCGTACGACCTCGGGGTCGAAACGAAGTTCGGCGCCGTCGTGGAGCCGTTCAGCGCGTACGAGCCGCCGGCGTCGCGCGGGCAGGCGTTCGGGTTCGGCGTCGTCGAGGTCATGCCGTTCTGGTACGTGCCGGCGGCACCCTTGCCGGACGAGTCCGCCGCGGTCCGCGTCCCCGAGGTCTCGTCGAGGTCGTACGCGAACAGCGCGTTCGCGGCGTCCCCGGCCACCGCGGCCGTGCACGTGAAGTACGGCGCCGTGGCGGCGGTGTTCGTGGAGTCCGTGACGGTGGCGCTGAACGCCGAGCGGGTCGGCGCGAAGTGGTTCACGAGCAGGACCGCGGCGAGCGCGGCGACGAGCAGGACCGCGACCACGCGGGGGTCCCGCAGGCGGCGGAACGGGACCGCAGCGAGCAGGCGGCGGAACGGGACCGCGCCGAGCAGGCGACGGCTGGCGGCCGACCGGGTCGGGGTGGAACGACGACGGCCGTGGACCGGCTGCGCGGTGCTGAGCTGTCCGCGGTTCACGAGGCACGCACCGGTTCGACGCGGCCGACGGCCAGGCAGGCGACCAGCGGGACGAGGCAGACGAGCACGAGGGCGACCCAACCGATCGGGTCGAGGTCGATGTTCGACGTCAGCTGGTACTGCCCGTTGTGGGTGAGCTCGTGGATGACGACGCGGCCGACCTCGCCGTCGACGAGGTGCACGGTGTTGCCGCCGTGGGCGTCGATGCGCACGGGGAACACGCCGGAGGACACCACGGTCGCCTCGACACCGTGCGGGGTGGAGGTGTTCGTGATGGTGGTCACGTTGACGAACGGCTTGAACAGGAACGCCGCGTACGCGCTCGTCAGGGCGGTGCCCGCGATCCGCAGGCAGCTGCGGGTGACGCGGTCGGTGAACGCGCTCGTCAGGGTGAGGACGATGAGCGTGCCGATGAGCAGGACCGGGGCGGCGCGGAACAGCCAGCCGATGTACGGCACGAGCAGGACCGGGGTGCCGATGACGTCGGCCTGGGTGAGCGTCCACGGGTCGGTCGCGCCGTTGATGTCACCGCGGGTGTGGAGTCCGCCGTCGGCGTCCTCCGCGATGATGCGGTGCGTGTAGACGACGCCCGGGTTGGCGGTGGTCTCGAAGGAGACGACGTCGCCGACGTGCAGGGTCGTGACGTCGACCGGCAGGTCGAGCACGAGCGTGCCGACCGGTGCGGCCTCGCCCATCGAGGGGGTCTCGACGACGAACCAGCGACCACCGGCGGAGAGGAACAGGACCGCGGCGCCGAGCAGGACGGCGGCGACGGCGGCGACCAGCCAGGCGAGGAGGACCTCGGAGCGGCTGGTCACGCGTCCGCGCAGGTGCAGCCGGTCGAGCGTGCCGGTCAGCGGGAGCGCTGCGATCTGGCTCATGTGGTGCTCCGGTCGGTGGTGGGCCTGCGGTGGGACGGTCGTGCGGTGGGACGGTGCTGCGTGGTGCTGTGCTGCTGTGCTGCGTGGTGCTGTGTGCGGCAGCGCCCGGCCGGAGGGGGGCGGTCGGGCGCTGCCGGTGGTGGCTCCGGCCGTCTCGTGGGGGGACGGACGGCCGGTGCCGGTCCTGGGTGGGGTGGTGGGCCCCGTCGTCCGGTCCGGGACGGTGTCACCGGACCGGCCGGGATCAGGCGGTGAAGGTCCAGGTCATCGGGACCGAGGCGGCGAGGCCCTGGTAGGTGTTGCCGGCCGAGGAGTCGAGCGTGACCGCGAAGTTGAACGGGACGGACGCGCCGGCGGCGGGGGCCTGCGGCATCGTGAAGGCGGTGGCGGCCGCGCCCTTGAAGCTGGCGAGGGTGCCGCTGAAGACGGTGGTCGAGCCCGAGGTGATGACGATGTTCATCTTGGCGCAGAGGTCCGTCGCGGTGCCGTTCTGGGCGCCGTTGGCCGACTGGGTGCAGGTGGCGCCGGGGGTCAGCGTGAAGGTCGCGGCGTTCGCGGTACCGGTGTTCTTGATCGAGATCGCGGTGTTGACGGTGTTGCCCGGCGTCATCGTCGTGCTGCCACCGAACTTGTTGATGGTCGAACAGGTCGCGGCGTTCGTGGAGACCGAGCCGCCGTCGGTGCTGAGGCACGTGACGTTGGCGCCGGCGTTCTGCTCCTGCATGACGAGCGTGCCCGAGGCGGCGGTGTTGCTGCTGTTCGTGATGCTGGCCGCGAACCCGGAGAGGGTGCCGGTGAGCGAGAGCGACAGCAGGACGGCCGCGAAGATGCCCGCGACCAGGGCCACGGGGGCGAAACGGATCCGCTTCAGGGCGGCGGTGCGGAGCTTGGACACGGTGTACCTCGTCGTTCGGTGGGTGTTCTCGGTGTGTGGACGAGCAAGGGGTTCGGGCCGACTTGCTTCACTAATCAAGATAGTCAACCGTTGACCAACTTGACAACTCGTACACTGTCCCCAGAGCGGGGGACGCCCGGGTACCCCGCCCGACGGAAGCAGGACGCACCGTGACACCCACTGCCGACGACGACCTGATGGCCGCGTTCGCCGCGGTCGTCCGCGCGAACACGAGCCTGGTCGGCCAGCTCAGCGCGCGGGCGGGCATCCACGAGAACGCGCTCCGCGCCCTCGTGCTCATCAGCGACACCGGGTACAGCACCCCGACCGAGGTCGCCGGCTACCTCGGCTTGACCTCGGGCGCCGTGACGAACATGATCGACCGGATGAGCGCCGCCGACCTGCTCGAGCGCGCCCCGAACCCGAGCGACCGACGGGGCTCCCTGCTGCGGCTGCTGCCCGGCGGCGAGGCCGTGGTCGCCGACTACCGCGCGCGCTACGGCGCGATGCTGCGCGCCGTGGACGGCGCGCACGGCGGCGAGCTCCACCAGGTCCTGAACGCGCTGGCCGACGGCCTGTACGACCAGGCGGCCGACACGATGACGCACCCCGCGCAGACGGGGACCGCCTGACGGACGGGAGGCCCGTGGAGCGCCCGCCACGCGCCTCCCGTCCGCCCCGCGGCAACGCCGCGAGCGCCCGTGGCGCGGTGTCGTGGCGGCCACGCTCCCGGAACCGCGCGCGACCTGCCATCATGCCGTCATGGCACCGGAGTCCCCGGAGGCGGACAGCCCCTCCTTCCGACGCTTCCACGTCGAGGCGATCAGTGAGGACCGCGGCGCCGAACTCGACCGGATCTACGGCACCGGGGGCGGCATCGACAGTGCCCTCGAGACGTTCCGGTACGTCGGCGCCGGCGACGCCGACGTGTCGATGCGCGGCGCCGAGGTCGAGGGGACCCGCAGCGGGCGGATGGAACCCCGCGCCGACCACATCGTGTTCTGGGTCGCCGACGGCACCGCCTCGCTCGAGGACACCCGCGACGGCACCGTGCTCGAGGTCACGCCGGGGCACCCGCTCCTGCTCTCGGCATCCGTGGCGTACACGTTCACGGCGGACATCCGGAAGCTCACGATGGTCCACCTGTCCGACCGCGTGCTCCGCGCCGAGCTCGCCCGACGGCAGCGGTACGTCCGCGGCCCGCTGCTCTTCGACCAGCAGCCCGACATCGAGGTCGCGCTCGGCCCGCTCCGCGCGATCATCCGCTCGCGCGCCGGCCAGGTCATGGACGGGCGGCTCGACGAGGCGCAGCGTGCAGCCCTGAACCAGCAGATCGCCGCGGCCGTGATCGACGCCTTCCCCCTCGTCGAGGGCGCCGAACCCGAGCCCTCCACCGCCGCCGCCCGCGCCGCCGCCTGGATCCGGGACAACGCCGGGTCGCCGCTCGAGCTCCGCGACATCGCGAACGCCGTCGGACTCAGCGAACGCGGGCTGCAGAGCGCCATGCGTCGCACCTACGGGGAGTCGCCGATGGAGCGTCTGCGGGCCGAACGGCTCGAGGGGGCGCGGCGGGAGCTCGTCGCGGGCGGGGCGGGCACGACCGTCGCCGAGACCGCCCGCCGGTGGCACCTCACCCACCTCGGGCGCTTCGCCGGGGCGTACGCCGAGCGGTTCGGCGAGCCGCCGAGCGTCACGTTGCGGCGGGCTCGGGCGGGGGCGCGCGAGCGCGTCGAGCGCTGAGGATCCCGACAGCCATCCGCCGACCCCGGCACCCCGGTGCCAGGCTGAGACCACGTGCGGCACCCGTCCGCACACCGCATCTCCCGGGGGTGGTCATGACGAGGTGGTCCGACGGACTCCCGGCCGCCGCACACGCACGCGCTGCCCGGCAACGGGAGAGCGGCGTCGCCGGTTCGCTGCTCTCCGCCGCGGGTGCCGCCGCCGTCCGGTCGGTGGCCCTGCAACCCGTCGGCGAGGTGTTCGGCTCGGTGGTCGTGCAGCTGGGCTGGACCGGGGGCGGCTGCGGCATCTGGGCGCTCCCCGGCGCGGGCGTGTCGGGGTTCGGACCCGGCGGCGGGTACGCCCCGTGGACCTCACCCGTGGTGACGACCGGGGGCAGGGGTGGCCGGAACGCCGGCTTCGGCTCCTACGTTCAGGCGTTCTCACGCGCCTGGCACGGGGCTCGCGACCGGATGGTCGCCGAGGCGACGATGCTCGCGGCCGACGGCGTCGTCGACGTCCGGATCGGTCGGGAGCGTCTCGACGGCCGGGTCTGGGAGTTCACCGCCCTCGGCACCGCGGTCCGCACCCTGGACCCGTCGGTCAGCCCGCCCGCACGCGCCGCCGGCCCCTGGACGGCCGGGTTCTCCGCCGAGCACACCGCCTCGCTCCTCCAGTCCGGGTACGTGCCGCGCGGCACGGCGCTCGGGCTGTCGGTGTCGACGAAGCACGAGGACCCGCTCCTGAAGCAGCAGCGTTCGGTGTGGACCGGCAACACCGAGGTCGACGGGCTGACCCAGCTGCTGCAGGTCGCCCGCGCCGACGCCCGGCTCCAGCTCTCCCGCCGTGTCGGCACCCTCGGGGCGACCGACCTCGTGGTGACGGCGGCGTCCGTGCACGAGTTCGAGAACTCCTGCGGTGACGAGGTCGACCTGCACGCCGAGGCGGTGTTCGTCGGGACCGGGATCGCTCCGGGTCCGATGCACGCGTTCCGCGGCCGGTCCGCGACCGCCACCGCCCGCCGGGACGTGACGACCGTCATCCCGCTGCGCGATCCCGGTCCCGGACGCCCGGTGCGGCACCGCTGACCCGCCGTCGCACGGACCGGACCGACCCCGCTCCCGGCCACCGACCCGAACCGACCCACGAACCCGAGAGGCACGACCCATGAGCACCCCCGACCTCGGCAGCGTCCCGCTCCCCGCCGACGCCACGGCCCGGCTCGCCGACGGCGCGGGACGACTGTTCACGTCGGACCTGTCGGTGAACGAGTTCCTGCTCGTGCGGCAGGCCGGCTTCCGCCCCGTCGGGCTCGTGCTCGGGTCGAGCGTGTACCACGTGGGCATCCAGACGGCCCGCTGGAGCCGGAACATGGAGCTCGACAAGCTCAGTGAGGCGATGTACCACGCCCGTGAACTCGCGATGACGCGCATGGAGGCCGAGGCCGACCGCCTGGGCGCCGACGGCATCGTCGGCGTGCGGCTCGAGATCGAGTTCAAGGAGTACGGCAACGACCTCGCCGAGTTCACCGCCGTCGGCACCGCCGTCGTCGCCGACGCCGCACCGCCCACGGGCACGTGGCGCAACACCAAGGGCCTGCCGTTCACCTCGGACCTGTCCGGGCAGGACTTCTGGACGCTGATCCAGGCCGGGTACGCGCCGCTCGGGCTCACGATGGGCACCTGCGTCTACCACATCGCCCACCGCGGCATGATGGCGTCGATGACGACCTTCGGGATGAACACCGAGATCCCGCAGTACACCGAGGCCCTCTACGACGCTCGGGAGCTCGCGATGGGCCGGATGCAGACCGAGGCCGAGCAACTGGACGCCGAGGGCATCGTCGGTGTGCAGCTCCTGTCGCTGCCGCACCGGTGGGGCGGCCACACGACGGAGTTCTTCGCGATCGGGACCGCCGTGCGCTCCCTCCGCCCCGACCACGTCATCGCGACCCCGACCCTCGTCCTCCCGCTCACGGACGACCGGTGACCGCTCCCTCGGCACACGTCGGCCTCGACGCCGGCACCGACCCGCAGGAGCTGCTCGACGGCCTCGCCAACGCCGCCGCGGCCGCCCTCCCCGCATCGGTCGTCGACCGCGTGCTCGACGTCGAGCGTGCGCGCACCCTGGCCGACCGCCTGGCCGGACGGCCGGGCGCCGTCCGCAGCGTCCGACTCGCGGGCGCGAGCGAGACGCTCACGGTCCGCCGCGACGGTGGGGGACTCGCCACCGAGGCAGCCCGGGTCTCCGGCGGCGTGACCATAGCACGGGAGCGGCCGGCGCTCGGTGCGTGGCTGCAGCGCTTCGTCGGTGAGGTCGCGGCCGTCGCCGCCGACGCGGCGGGTGACACGGCGGCGGCCGCCGCGGCGCTCGGGAGGCTCGGCATCCGCACCGTCGACGCGTTCCGTGTCACGGACGGTGACGTGCACCGCGGTCTGGTCGCGCTGACCGCGGAAGCTGCCACGCGCCTCCCGGCCGGCGAGGCGGCCACCGTCGGCCGCATCGCGGAGCTGCTCGTCGACGCGCTGGCGCGCCTCGACGGCGCCACCGGTGAACCGGTGGTCGTCGTCACGCGCACCGCCACGACCTACCTGCCGGACACGCTCCGTTCCTACTGCGCGCTCCCCGCGGACTGGGCTGCGACCCACCGGCTGTCCGACGGCTCCACACCGCTCGGAGCGCTGCGACGGCAGCTCGACGCCCTCGAGACCGCAGCACGGGGGATGCGCGACGCGGCCGTGGAGCGTGACGCCGCGGCGGTCGTCGTGAACGGACGGTTCCTGGACGACCGGTTCCGCGCGGTGGACCCGGGACTCGAGCTGCGCTGAGCCGGGCGCTCCGCCCGGCTCCGTGACCGGTGCCGGAGCGGAGCGACCGTCAGCCCGCGGCGGCTCGGCGACGGGCCGGTTCGCGCGCAGCGGGGGACAGGGACACTGCCGAGATCGTCCCTGTCTGGAGGAACGCCCCGGGTCGTCGGCGGGCCCGTGACGATCGTCGTTCCTGCGTCGTCACCTCCGTGGCCGCCGCCGATCCCGGACCACTCCGCGGACGGCCCGACGACGGACTACGAGGAGGCGGGCCGGTCGGGGAGCGAGGCGACCACTGTCCGGTCGCCCCCGTCGACCCGCAGCGCCTGGTCGTCGCGCAGCAGCACCAAGCGGTGCCCGGCGCCGTAACGGTCCACCGTCTCCTGGATCACCTCGGGCGGGTACGGCGGCAGCTGCCCGTCGGCGTGCGGGATGACCGTCTGGTCGATCAGGCCGAGTCCGGCGAAGTCGGCGAGCCCTGGTCCGTCGGCCGGGTCGTCCATGAGGGATGCCGGAGTGACGTCCGGTCCGGCGATGATCGAACCAGCGCTCGCCCCGACGTACGGCAGGCCAGCGCGCACGTGCTCGGCGAGGACCGTGTCGTTGCCCGTCGTCCGCAGGGCCTCGAGCAGCGCGAACGTGCTGCCGCTCGCCACGTAGACCGCGTCGAGGGCCGAGAGCTGCTCGCCGAGCCGGAGGGGCGTCGAGGTCCGGACCGTGACGTCGACGACCTCGTGACCGAGTCGGAGGACCGCGTCACGTTCCGCGAGCACGAACGGCGCGTCCGGGAACGCCGACTGCGCGTCGGTGACGTAGCCGATCCGGAGACGGTTCCGGGAGGCACGGGTCACCTCCGCGAGGAACGGCGCGAGGGCTCCGGTGTGCCGGGAGAGCAGGAGGATCTTCACGCACGCACGCACGCTAGGCGATGCCGCCGACAGGACGCGGGCGACAGCGCCGCCTCGACCACCGACGTCCGGTGTTCGAGGTTCGGCCGTCCACGGCCGGTGACGTTGCGCAGGTGCAAGCAGTGGGAGCGGCGCCGAACGTCGAGGTGGCCCGGTGCCGGATGATGGACGGGTGAACCGGACCGATCGTCTCTACGGTCTCGTGGAGGAGCTCCGGGCCGTGTCGCCGCGGCCGCGGAGCGCCCGTCGCCTCGCGGAGCGCTTCGAGGTGTCCGTGCGGACCATCGAACGGGACCTCGCCGCGTTGCAGCAGTCGGGCATGCCGATCTGGGCGGAGCCCGGCCGGACCGGTGGGTACGTCATCGACGCGTCGGCGACGCTGGGTCCGGCGGGGTTCACGCCGGACGAGGCCCTCGCGGTGCTCATCGGACTCGGCGCACTCCAGCGCAGCCCGTTCCGGCAGTCCGCCCGGACCGCCGCGAAGAAGGTGCTCGCGGTCATGCCCGAGCGCGCCGCCGCACGCGCCAGTGCCTCCGCGTCCCGGGTGCACTTCCTCGAGAGCGACGACGACGGGGGCGCGCCCGTGCCGCTCGCGTTCGCGGAGGCCCTGCGTGCCGACCGCGTCGTCCGGCTGCGGTACCAGGACGCCAGCGGAGCGGAGTCCACCCGCGACGTCGAACCGCTGGGCTCGATCGAGAAGGACGGGCAGTGGTACCTGATCGCCTGGTGCCGGCTGCGACAGGGTGTGCGGGCGTTCCGGGCAGACCGCATGCTCGCCGTCACGGTCACCGACGAACGCCCGCCGGTGCGCGCGCTCCGCGCCGAGGACCTCGCGATCCAGTACGGGCGGCTCCGGTCAGCGGTCGGGGACTGACCGGCGGTCGCCGTCCTGCACGGAACACCGACAGGACGGTGTCGCGACCTCCGGTGATGCTGGTGCTCCACCCCACCGACGTCACCACCGCAGGAGCTTCCATGTCGTTCTCGTCCATCCGCATCGTCACCGACGACCTCGACGGTCTCGTCGCGTTCTACGAGCGGGTCACCGGCCAGCGCGCCGAGCGACCCGCCCCCGTCTTCGCCCGGTTCAGTGGACCCGGCGCGACCCTCGCGATCGCGAGCACCGCGACCGTCGCGATGCTCGGCGGTGCGCTCACCCCGGCGACCAACCGATCGGTCTTCATCGAGTTCGAGGTCGCCGACGTCGACGGCCGTTTCGCCGCACTCGAGCTCGACGGCGACGACGTCGTCCTCGAACCGAGCACGATGCCGTGGGGTAACCGCTCCGCGCTGGTCCGGGATCCCGACGGCAACGTCGTCAACCTCTTCAGCGCGCCGCCCGCGGAGGAGTCGCGAGCCCACGGATGACACACCGGCCCTCCGACTGGACAGCCGCAGACAGATCCGCGAGGGTACGGACCGCGGCGTCCGCGGTTGTGTCGCTGGACGCGCGATCTGGAGCAAGATGTCCTTCCATGGGGGACAACACGATCTTCATGCTCCGGGGTCAACTCGTTCACCGAGCCGTGTTGTGGCCGTTCACCAGGCCACTCGTCGGGGACCAGCTCCGCGCTGTGAAAGATCCGGAGTTCGTGAAACGGCGAGCGGTCGTCGCGTCGACTGTGCTCGCCCGTGCGCTCGAGAACCTGCTCGATGGAGGTTCCGATCTCGAGAAGGACACCGCTCTCGGCCTCGTCAACCTCGAAGGCCCGAGAGATGTCACGACCTTCGAACCAGAATGGCAACGCCTGTCCACGGCCGATCGCCGCGAGGTTCTCATCGATCTCGACCGGTACGTCATCAACGCTGCGAACGGCATCGCTGCATTCATCCGGGAAGTCGGCCTCACCGGAGGGCTGACGACCTGCGTCTGGTCGGAAGTGCCGCTCTTCATGGCGGATGGATTCTTCAACCCCGTCGAGGGTGTGCCGACTCGCCTTCGCGTGGACCTCGTCGTGTGGCGGCAGAGAGGCGTCATCGACGTCCTCGACCTGAAGGTCGGGAACGCCAACCCGCCGGACTGGGTGCTGGAGAAGGACCGGAAGCAACTCGCGCTCTACGTCGAAGCCGTCAAGCGCCGAGCCCCCGGAACGACCCGCGTCCGCGCGAAGTTGCTCTACGTCGGCAGGGGCCACGGTGCAAGCCGATTCGAAGCACTCACGCCGTAGTTGCTGCTGTGGTTCCTGGGCCTCCTGACCGCATCACGAACGAGTAACGAACTCCATGTTCGCTCGAAGCTCGAGCCGACAGTAGGTACGGCCCCGCTGGAACGACCCTCAGCCAGACCGGCTGGGGGTCGTTCTTGCGTGCGGCGGAGTGATGGTCCGCGCGCCGCCTCTCCGGCCACGTCCGCTTCCGCGCCGACAACGGACGGTGAGGCGGGACCTTCTCGCCTTCTTCACCTGTGCCGCACTCCGCCCGACCGACGCCCGGGCGACTCGACAGCGGTCACCCGCCTGTGCCGGGATCGACCGCGAGTGCCTCCAGGGTCCGGAGGAGCGTGGCGTCGTCGACGCCCTGGACTCGGTGCAGGAGGTGCTTCCGGACGGCCTCCGCGTGGATCGGCCGCGCCGCGCGGACCAACGCCGCTCCGGCGTCGGTGACCCGGACGAGCACACCTCCGTCGACCGCCTCGCGACCGACGTGTCCGCGGTTCTCCATCCGCGTGAGTTGGTGGGACAGACGCGTGCGGTCCCACCTGAGCAGCGCACCGAGCTCGTTCTGGCGGAGCTCGCCGTTCCCGAGCTCGACCAGACGGGTCAGGATCCCGAACTCCTGATCGGACAGACCCGAACCGGCCTTGATGTCCTCGGCAACCCGCTGCCGGACCGTTTCTGCCGCGACCTTCCAGGCGTGCCAGAGGCGTTGTTCCTGCTCGGTCAGCGGGGCGGTCATGTACCCAACCTACCGTGGGCGGTGTTGACGCATCAACATGAGAAGCGCAAGCTGTTGACATGACAACACAGAACAGCACGCAGAGGGTCGCCCTCGTCACCGGCGGGAACAAGGGCATCGGCATCGCGATCGTCCGTGGCCTCGCACAGGAGGGCTTCACGGTCCTCCTCGGAGCCCGGAGCGCCGCTGTCGGACGAGCCGCAGCCGACACGGTCGACGGCGACGTGCGCCCCGTCGTGCTCGACGTCACCGACCAGGGCGAGATCGACGCAGTCGCAGCCGAGGTCGCGACCGAGTTCGGCCACCTCGACGTCCTGGTGAACAACGCAGGGGTCAACACGATGACGTTCCGGCCGATGGCAGAGCTCCCCGAGCCGACCGACGAGACCGTCGAGGACTTCCAGAACGTCTACGCGGTCAACGTCTTCGGTGTCGTCCGCATGATCACCGCGTTCCTCCCGCTTCTCACCCGGGCCGATGCCCCTCGGATCGTGAACGTGACGAGCAAGCGCGGTTCGATCGGCGAGGAGGGCGCCTGGGTCGGGCAGCCCTCGATGGTGTACTCGAGCTCGAAGACCGCGCTCAACGCCATCACGGTGCACTACGCGCGCGAGTTCGCGGACACCGCATTGAAGATCAACGGCGCTGCCCCCGGTCACGTCGCGACGGACTTCAACGCCTTCCGCGGGACCCGCACCCCCGACGAGGGCGCCGCCGTCGCCGTGCGCCTCGCCACGCTGCCCGCTGACGGCCCCACCGGCGCGGTGTTCGAGGACGACACGCAGCTCGCCTGGTGACCGCACGAAGCCGAGTCAGGAGCAAGGTCGGGCAGCACGGCCCCGAGAGCCTCCGACATCGGTGCTGTGGTTCAGCAACACGTCGTCGCGTTGCCCCCCGACAAGTGCCGATCTGCAATGCACGTTGTCGCAAACGCCGTCTGTCACAGGTACGACCATGGACGACCAGGTCGAGTGCATCGGCAACGCTCGGGAACAGACAGACTCGGCCGTCCGGTAGCCGATCGGCTGCCGGACGGGGAGTGGGGGCGTGGCGGGACCCTGATCCGGGCTCGCCATCCCTCATCGTGCACGGGTGCTGCGTGAGCGGTTGTCGTCCGACTTCGAAGGTCAGCCCGACGATGTCATCGGTCGCGCTGTACCCGCCGCCGATGAGTTGGTCATGAGCAGCAGGAGGATGGTCCGCCGACGCTGGTGGAGCAGACGCCGTTCTCGGGGAGCACGAGTTGCACGTCGCGGGCTGCCTGGTGGTCGCCGGCGAGTTCCGCCGCGATGGAGCGGACCTGCTCGTAGCCGGTGAGGAGCAGGAACGTCGGAGCGCGCCCGTAGGACTTCATCCCGGCGATGAAGAAGTTCGGCTCCGGGCGCGCCAGCTCCGCGACACCGTGCGGGGGCACGGAGCCGCAGGAGTGCAGATTCGGGTCTCGATCAGCGGCGCGAGCGCCCGCGGTGCTTCGACGATGTCGTCCAGGCCGAGGCGGATCTCGCGGAGCATGTCGAGGTTCGGCCGGAAACCGGTCGCGTTCACGATCACGTCGACCGCCACCGCGAACGCCTCACCTGCGCGACGGCCCGTGACGGTGACCAGGTCACCCTCAGCGCTGACGTCGTCGATCTCGAACGACGCGAGCCGTTCGATACGGCCGGACTCGACGAGGCCGTGCACGTTCGAGCCGAGCTGCCCCCGAGCGGCGAGCCCGTCAGCAGCGTCGGCCCCGAGCCTGGCGGTGCCGGCGTTCCGGATCGCCCACAGCAGCGTCGTGCCGGGCTCGTCCTTCGCCAGGGCGGCGAGCTTGATGAGCGTGTTCGCGGCCGAGTGGCCGGCACCGACGACGAGGACCCGCTTCCCGGCGAACCGGTCACGGTCAACGCCGAGCACGTCGGGGAGAGCGTGCATGGCCCGGTCGCCGAGGTCCGCAGCGGGTGCGAGCCCTGCAGCGGTCAGCGGATTCGGGGACGTGTACGTGCCCGACGTGTCGACGACCGCGCGAGCGGTGACGTCCTCGACACCGTCTGCGGTGTGCAGGCGGAGGAGGAACGGCGTGTCCGCGCGGCCGGTGGAGCGGGTGCGGTCCATCCCCTGCCGGGACACCGCGTCGACGCGGACCCCGTACCGGAGCACCGCGGCCAGCTCGGGCGTCTGTGCGAGGGGTTCGAGGTACTGGGCGACGAGGTCGTGCCCGGTCGGCAGCGATGATCGGCGGGGCTCGGTCCAGCCGGTGGGCTCGAGGAGCCGGCGGGCGGCGTCGTCGATGACGTACCGCCACGGGGAGAACAGCCGCGTGTGCCCCCACGCGCGGACCGACGTGCCGACCTGGTCGCCAGCTTCGTAGACGACGACGGGGAGGCCCTGCTCGTGCAGGTGCGCGGTCGCAGCGAGGCCGACGGGGCCGGCGCCGATGACCGTCACCGGAAGGCCGGTCAACCGGTCCGCGTCAGCACGGGGTGGGACGGTGAGGGTGACGGTCATGGTGGTGGTCCTTCCGGTGGTCAGGCGGATGCTTCGGTGGGGAGCAGCTCGGCCAGGAGCGCCTGCACGCGGCGCTTGATCTCGTCGCGGATCGGACGGACGTCGTCGATGCCCTTCCCGGCGGGGTCGGTGAGGTCCCAGTCCTCGTACCGCTTCCCGGGGAAGATCGGGCACGCGTCACCGCAGCCCATCGTGATGACCGCGTCCGACGCGCGGACGTCCTCGGTGAGCAGGAGTTGCGGGGTGTTGCCGGTGATGTCGATGCCTTCTTCGGCCATCGCTGCGACCGCGGTCGGGTTGATCTGGTCGCCGGGCTCGGACCCTCCGGAGAGCACTCGGATGCGGTCGCCGCCGAGGGCCTTGGCGTAGCCAGCGGCGATCTGCGAGCGGCCAGCGTTGTGGACGCAGACGAACAAGACGGTGGGCTGATCGGTCATCGGGAGCGCTCCTCGGGTCAAGGTGTGGCCAGCATGCACCGGCACATTGACGCTCGTCAATATTGACCATCAACGATGTTCCGGCGATGATCGGAGCATGGCCACTGTCGAGCCGCTCCCCATCGAGGACGTCACCGCGTGCTGCGCGCCGCTCGCGAGCGCGCCGCTCGACGCAGCTGGTGCAGATGCGCTGGCTCGGACGTTGAAGGCGATCGCTGACCCGGCTCGGCTGCGGATCATCTCGATCGTCGCCGCGCACGGCGGCGCCGAGACGTGCGCTTGCGACCTGCAAGAACCGCTCGGGCTCTCGCAGCCGACGGTGTCGCACCACACGAAGGTCCTCGTCGACGCCGGCGTCCTCAACCGGGAGAAGCGGGGTACGTGGGCGTACTTCTCGCTCGTCCCGGGCGCGCTGGAGGCCCTCGCCGGACTCCTGTCCGAACGATTCTGACGAGCACGGAGACGACAGCGTCCTGTCACCTATCGCATTCAGCGTCGACTCTGTCCGCGACGAGGTCGCTCGCGTGCTCGAGCTCATGGATCGGGCGTATCGCGAGCCGCTGGAGCAGGACGACGTCGCGGCTGCTGCCGGTCTGAGCACGCAGCGACTCCAGGAGCTGCTTCAAGCCTCGCTGGCGGAAGGGTTCGCAGTTCCCGTCCGTGACCATCGCCCGGGTCCGTCACCGGCCAGCTCCCACGCACGGCCAGGCCTCGATGGCTACTTCGAACCGCGGGCGATGGAGTACCGGCCGGGCACGCACCCTGAAGGAGAGCGCTCCCGAGCCGTCCTCAGTCCTCGGCGCCGACACTGACGCGAGGGAATCGTTTCACCGTCCGAAGAGTCGAGCGATGAAGCCACCCGTGGGCGGCTGTCGTTCGTGGCCCTCGCAACGGTCCCGTCGCGGCACACCGCGCATCACCTGGTCGACGTGCTGTCCGCACCCAGCCCACGTCGCCTTCCCACACGTCCTGCACGTCACCTGTCGGCACATGATCACTCCGTTCGCCGTTCGCGCGGTCGCACGCGCGGCCACTTGCACGAGTATACCCCCCGGGGTATTTTGATTGACATGAGGACGATCATCATCGGTGGTGTCGCGGCCGGTATGAGCACTGCGACGAGGCTTCGCCGCCTCGACGAGGCACGGCGGATCACGGTGTTCGAGCGCGGCGCGCACGTGTCGTTCGCGAACTGCGGCCTGCCGTACCACGTCGGTGGGGTGATCCCGGAGCGGTCGTCGCTGCTGCTCCAGACACCGCAGTCGTTGGCGAGCCGGTTCGCCCTCGACGTCCACGTGCACCACGAGGTGACCGCGATCGACCCGATCGCACGGACGGTCACGGTCCGCGACCTCGACACCGGGCGCGTCCGGGTCGAGACGTACGACGAGCTGGTGCTCGCAACCGGCGCCACGGCCGCTCCGGGGCCTTGTGCGGAGCACGTGCCGACGCACACGCTGCGGAGTGTCGAGGACGTCGATGATGTCCTCACGGTCCTCGACCAGGCGGGGGCTGAACTCCGGGTGGTCGTCGTCGGCGCCGGGTTCATCGGGCTCGAAGCCGTCGAGAACCTCCGTGCACGTGGTGCGCAGGTCACCCTGGTCTCCCGCGGCCGACAGGTGCTGTCGCCGCTCGACCCGGAGATGGCCGCACCGGTCCTGCGCACCCTCCGCCGGGCCGGCGTCGACGTACGGCTCGGGGTGACGATCACCGGGGCAGAGTCGGGGCGCGTGCACCTCAGCGACGGCAGCAGCATCGACACGGTGCTCGTCGTCGAGGCCAGTGGTGTCCGCCCGGACCGCTCGCTCGCCGACGCCGCGGGCATCGCCGTCGGTCCGACCGGCGGGATCGCGGTCGACAGACGCCACCGCACCTCGCAGCCGCACGTCTGGGCGGTCGGCGACGGTGTCGAGAAGCGGGACCAGCTCGACGGCGCTCCCACCCTGGTGACGATGGCTGGACTCGCGAATCGGCACGGCCGCGCCGTCGCGGACGACATCGCCGGCACCGAACCCGAGGACGCCGTCCCCGCCCTCGGCACCGCGATCCTGGGCCTGCTCGGGACGACGGTGGCACTCGTGGGCTGGAGCGAACGCCGACTCGTCGCGGCGGGACGACCCCACCGTGTCGTGCACACGCACCCCGCGTCGCACGCCACCTACTACCCGGGCGCAGAGTCCATGGCGATGAAGCTCCTCGTCGACCCGGCGACCGATCGGATCCTCGGCGCGCAGATCGTCGGTGGCGAAGGGGTCGACAAGCGGATCGACGTGATCGCGGTGGCGATGGCTGCAGGGCTGACCGCATCGGCGCTGTCCCAGCTCGAGCTGGCGTACGCACCCCAGTACGGATCCGCGAAGGACCCGGTCAACATGCTCGGCTACGTCGCGGAGAACACCGCCACCGGTGCCACCCGCACCGTGCAGTGGCACGGACTCGCCGCCGCACTGGACGACGGTGCGGTGCTGGTCGACGTCCGCAGCCCCGCCGAGCACGCCGCCGGCGCGATCCCCGGCGCGGTGAACGTCCCGCTCGACGAGCTCCGGACCCGGCACGGGGAACTCCCCGACGGGCCTGTCGTCGTGCACTGCCAAGTCGGCCAGCGCGGCCACACCGCCGCCCGACTCCTGACGCAGCTCGGGTACGACGTCCGCAACCTCGACGGCGGCTACGCGACCTGGACCGCGGGAACCGCCGCCGCCGCGGCCGCCTGACCCGCCACGCCCATGACCACCACACACCAGACTGGAGAGACCATGCAGCAGATCACCGCCGACCAACTCGCCGCGACACCCGGCGCGCACATCATCGACGTCCGGGAACCGGACGAGTACCGCGCCGGCCACGTGCCCGACGCCACGAACATCCCCCTCGCGCAGCTCGGCGACCGCCTCCGCGAGATCCCGACCGGTGCGCCGGTCCACGTCATCTGCCAGTCCGGTGGCCGCAGCGCCCGCGCCACCGAGGCGCTGAACGCAGCCGGGTTCGACGCGGTCGACGTCACCGGCGGCACGTCCGCGTGGCAGGCGGCGGGGCACCCGGTGGACGCGGCATGAGCAGCACGGACCGGTCCCTGCACGACGCGGCAGCCGTCCGGAAGGTCGCGAACCGGCTCAAGCGCGCCCAGGGTCAGCTTGCAGCCGTCATCGCTGCGGTCGAGGGCGGCGGCGACTGCCGCGACGTCGTGACCCAGCTCGCCGCGGTCAGCAGCGCCATCGACCGCGCCGGCTTCGCGATCATCTCCACCGCCATGCGCGAATGCATCGTCGACCGGTCTGATCCGGATGCTGCCGACAGCACGAACGAGGCCGCCGAACGACTCACCGTCGAGGAACTCGAGAAGCTGTTCCTCACCCTCGCCTGAGGCGAGGTCCCGCTGCAACGCTCGCGGTGCGAGCTCGCAGCAGCAGGTGACGTACCGCGCTCCTGCTCGTCGTCCATCACGTTCTGCTCCGGTGGATCGTCAAATCCGTCACACACCCACGCGAGCGCGTCCTCGTCGCTTGAGCGGGGCCGTACCTCCATGTGTCTGGCGTCCCCTGGTGCGGCTGCGTGCTCAGTCACGGCAGGTCAGTCGCGATCAACGGTTCGCCGTCGACGCGCGAGCGCTGCGGCGTGGTCGTCGCGGATGTAGTCGAGAGCGTGAATGGCGTGTTCGACACGGGCGCGTGTGGTGGGGCGGACGTTGGTGGCACCGTTGAGGACGCGGGACACGGTCTGGTGCGACACGTGCGCTGCTGCGGCGACGTCATGGATGGTGGGTGCTTTGGTCACGGCTGGCTCCTCATGGGTTCTGAGGTGCGGGCACCGTCCTGGACGACATGACGGTGCCCGCGAGGGGCCGGCGGAAAGGGGAACGCCGGCCCTGGTGCTCCGCCCGTTCACTCGATGCCCCGAGGTGGGGCCGGGCGGAGGTGGGAGGGGCTTCAGTGCCCGGCGCCGAGGTTGCCGGCGAGGCGGCCGTGGAAGGCCTGACTGGCCTCGTTCATGCCGCGGATCTCGACGCGCTTGCCGTGCTGGTGGTACTTCGTCTCGATCGCGTCGAGTGCGGCGACGGTGGAGGCGTCCCAGACGTGCGACTTGGTCATGTCGATGACGACGAGCTCCGGGTCGCCCGAGTAGTCGAACTGGGTGGTGAGGTCGTTGGAGGAGGCGAAGAACAGCTCGCCCTCGACCGTGTAGAGCGCGTGCTGCTCGCCAGTGCTGAGCGTCTCGATCGAGCGCTCGACGTTGGTGAAGTGGGAGACGCGGCGGGCGAAGACGACCATCGCGGCGATCACGCCGATGATGACGCCGATCGCGAGGTTGTCGGTGGCGACGACGATCACGACGGTGAGGACCATCACGACGGTCTCGCCGACGGGCATCCGCTTGAGGGTGGACGGCTTGATGCTGTGCCAGTCGAAGGTGCCGACGGAGACCATCACCATGACGGCGACCAGGGCGGCCATCGGGATGATCGCGACGACATCACCGAGGCCGACCACCAGGACGAGCAGGAACACGCCGGACAGGAACGTCGAGATGCGGGTGCGGGCGCCGGAGGCCTTGACGTTGATCATCGTCTGACCGATCATCGCGCAGCCGCCCATGCCGCCGAGGAACCCGGAGGCGATGTTCGCGATGCCCTGCCCGAGCGCTTCGCGGGTCTTCCGGGACCCGGTGTCGGTGACCTCGTCGACGAGCTTCGCGGTCATCAGCGACTCGAGGAGTCCGACGAGTGCCATCGCGAGGGCGTAGGGGGCGATGGTCGTGAGGGTGTCGAGGGTCAGCGGGACGTTCGGGATGAACAGGGTCGGCAGGCTGTCGGGCAGCTTGCCCTCGTCACCGACGCGCGGGACGGCGATGGACGCGGCGATCGTCACGACGGTGAGGACGACGATCGCGACCAGGGGTGCGGGGACGGCCTTGGTGAACCGGGGCAGGAGGACGATGATCGCGATGCCGACGATGGTGATCGGCCACACGAGCCAGGTGACGCCGATGATGTTCGGCAGCTGCGCGGTGAAGATCAGGATCGCCAGGGCGTTGACGAAGCCGACCATCACGGACCGGGGCACGAACCGCATCAGCTTCGCCGCGCCCAGTCCACCGAGGACGAGCTGGAAGACGCCACCGAGCAGGACGGTGGCGATGAGGTAGTCGAGGCCGTGCTCCTTCATCACCGGAGCGACGACGAGGGCGATGGCGCCTGTGGCGCCGGTGATCATCGCAGCGCGGCCGCCGACGAACGAGATGACGACGGCCATCACGAACGCCGAGAACAGGCCGACGCGGGGGTCGACCCCGGCGATGATCGAGAACGAGATCGCCTCGGGGATGAGGGCGAGGGCGACGACGAGTCCGGCGAGGACTTCGCGCAGCAGGACCTTCGGGCTGCGGAGTGCAGACAGGACGGTGGGGCTGTGGTGCACCTGGACGGGCACCGACTTCGTGACGGTGGTCACGGGTCTCCTTCGGATGGGGGTGCGGGCGCTGCGCCCGCGAGAGCTGTCGTGGGGCGCGTCATCGCGCACGGCCGGCGGCGTCAGAGCGTCCAGCCCATCGCAACTCTTCCGTTGCGGGAAGGTTGGTATGGTTCGACTCTAACGCAACGGAAGGGTTGTTGCGCAAGTGGAGGGTGATGACGTGACGATGTCGAACGAGTACCTGATGCACATCGGCGAGGTCGCCGAGCGCACGGGGTTGAGCGTGAAGACGATCCGTGACTACGACGCCGCTGAGGTGCTGCACCCCTCGGGTCGCACCGACGGTGGGTTCCGTCTGTACTCGGAGGACGACGTCGCCCGACTCCTGATGGTGCGGCGGATGAAACCGCTCGGCTTCTCCCTCGGAGAGGCGGGGATCCTCGTCGACGCGGTGAAGGTGCTCGACGAAGCACAGCCCGACGCGGACGTGACCGCGGTCCGGTCTCGGGTCGCCGCGTTCATCCGGGACGCGGAGACACGGCGGGACCGTCTCGACGAGCAGCTGCACATGGTCGACGAGTTCCTCGACGAACTCCGCGCCCACTGACCCGCTCGTTCCCGCGGGCACGACCTGATGGGCGCCGGTCAGCCCCGCAGTGACGGGTGTCGTGGGGCGCGGGCGAAGACGGAGATGACGGCGACGACGGCCGGGAGGATCGCGAGGACCAGTACCGGGGTGGTGTAGTCGCCGGCGACGTCGTGGCCGAGCGCGAGCAGCAGCGGCCCGAACGCGGTCGAGGCGAGGTTCGTGCCCGTCGCGACACCACGGATGACTCCGATGTTCGCCGTCCCGTAGTAGCGGACGTACGCGGCGGCCTCGATACCGCGCAGGGCCCCACCGGCGGCGCCGAGGACGAGGCCGTAGAGGACGGCTGTCCACCCGGTGTGCACGATCGGCAGCAGCAGGAGCGCACCGGTGAGGGTCGTCATCGCGATCGTGACGCCGTACTTCGGCGGGATCCGGTCCGACAGGGCACCGGTGATCAGGGTTGCGGCGATCCCGGTGACGGTCTGGGGCAGGAAGTTCGTGGCCGCTTCCACCGGGGTGAGGCCCTGCTCTCCGAGGACGGCGACCTGGTGGAACGCCAGCGCGGTGCTGAGCATCCCCGACACTGCGAGCCCCGCGGCGATGGTCCAGAACATGCCCGTCGAGGCCGCTTCCCGGAGCGTCCACACCGGCCCCTCACCGGCAGCATCCGCGGACGTCCCGCTCTGGCCCGTGGCGGCGGTGCGGCGGGGCAGGAGGAGTCCGATCGGGATCACGACGGCGGCGACGACGATCGCCTCGATCCGCCACGCGACGTGGATGTCGGTGCCGGCGATCAAGGTCTCCACGAACACCGGCACGAGCGAGATCCCTCCCGATCCGATCCCGGACGCGATCCCGAGTGCCAGGCCCCGCCGATTGGTGATGCTGCGGGCGACGAACGTCGTCGCGGCAAGCGAGAGTGCGCCCTGCCCGGCCATCCGCACGCCGACGAAGCCGGCGGTCAGGCCGACGATCCCGGCGACGAAGCTCAACGCGGCGAGGAACACCGCGAACGCGATCCCGATGACGATCGTCATCCGCCGCACACCCCACCGGTCCAACGCCCGACCCGTCAGTGGCAGGACGCACGCACCCAGGAGAGTGCCGATGAGGTAGCTCGTCGACACCTCGGTGCGCGAGATCCCGAGTTCCTGGATCAACGGGTCCGTGAACACCGACAGACCCGCCGTCTGCCCCGGCGCGCTCATCACCGACAGCACACCACCGGCAGCGATCACCGCGGCCCACGGCAACCAGCCACGCACACGCGTCGAACCCGATCCGGTCGGCGTCGGCGTCAGGTCCACTGGCGGGGCGGCATCGGTCGTGGGCAGGGTGATCTCGGACGTGTTCGGGGAAGACGTGATGCCACGCTCGCTTTCACTCAGGGACCCCCGAACCCTACCGTTGCGGAAAGGTTCAAGGGTTCAGGTGCAGGAGCCGCAGACGCGGCGGCGCTACGCTCGGCGCAGCCCAGCATGACCACGTAAGGAGCGGCGGATGACGGAACGAGCGGCCCCGACGACGATGCACATCGGCGAGCTCGCCGACCGCACCGGATTGTCGAACCGCACGATCCGCCACTACGACGAGGTCGGCCTGCTGCACCCGTCCGGTCGGACCGAGGGTGGCTTCCGGCTCTACACCGACACCGACCTCGCCCGACTGCTCATCATCCGACGCATGAAGCCCCTCGGCTTCACCCTCGAACAGATGGCGGAACTCCTCGCCGTCGTCGACGCCCTCGAAGCTGCCGACGACGACGCAGACCGTGCACGCCTCCGCGGGCAGCTCGACGAGTACATCCGCGACACCGAAGAACGGCGCGCCAAGCTCGAACAGCACCTCGGGATGGCCGACGAGTTCCTCGGCATCCTCCGCGACCGGTAGGGAGCGGATGACGGCACCCTCCTGAATGTTCCCCTGCCTGGAGACCGCCGCTACGAGCAGTCCGTCGCAGATGCCACCGTCGAGTCGAACTTCCGTGCCCTCCCCGGTCACGAGGACGGAGATGACGTTCTGGAGCGCGCTCCCTGACGTCGAGGCTCCGGCTGCAGCGGTGACTGCTCGGACCACGTCAGGCGTGTAGCCGCTTCCGCCCGGAGATCGCCAGACGCCGGGCTTCTCCATCGCACTGCAGAGCACGGGCACGCAGACACCGCGACGAACCGCCGACTCACTCGAGGAGCGGATCGAGAGGGGTCGACGCGCGTGACACGATCCGATCGTCGGACCGTCGCCCGCCGAACAGATGATCCGTTGCGTGCGGAGGGACCGTCTCCTCGGTGGGGAGACCGTCTCGCTGGGACCCCGACTACCGACGGCCCGTTACTGCGGCATGTCCACGAACCGCGAGAACATCCCGTGGAACGCCACCGTGATCGTGTCCGTCGGCCCGTTGCGGTGCTTCGCCACGATGAGGTCCGCTTCACCCTGGCGCGGGTTGTCCTTCTCGTACGCCGACTCGCGGTGCAGCAGGATGACCATGTCGGCGTCCTGCTCGATCGAGCCCGACTCACGGAGGTCCGAGATCATCGGCTTCTTGTCGGCACGCTGCTCGGGACCACGGTTCAGCTGCGACAGCGCGATGACCGGCACCTGCAGCTCCTTCGCCATGAGCTTGAGCGCACGCGAGAACTCGGAGACCTCCTGCTGGCGGCTCTCGACCTTCTTGCCCGAGGTCATCAGCTGCAGGTAGTCGATGACGACGAGCTTGAGGTTGTGCTGCTGCTTGAGTCGCCGGCACTTGGCGCGGATCTCGACGAGCGTCATGTTGGGGGAGTCGTCGATGAAGAACGGGGCGTCGTTGATGCGGCCGCGGGTCTGCGCGATCGTCGTCCAGTCGCGGGAGTCGACGGTGCCCTTGCGCATGTTCTGCAGGGGGACGCTGGACTCGGCGGACAGCAGGCGCATCGCGATCTCGGCGCGACCCATCTCGAGCGAGAAGAACGCAGCGGTCTGGTCGTGCTTGAGCGCGGCGGCACGGCACAGGTCGAGCGCCAGGGTCGACTTGCCGAGCGCCGGTCGGGCGGCGACGATGATGAGCTGTCCGGGGTGGAAGCCGTTCGTCAGTCCGTCGAGCCCGCTGAACCCGGTCGGCACGCCGGTCATCTGGCCGTCGCGTCCCTTGGCCGCCTCGATCTCGTCGATGGCCGCACCGATCGCGTCGGTCAGCGGGACGTAGTCCTCGGTCTGCACGCCGCCGGCGACGTTGTACACCTCGGCCTGTGCGCTGTTGACGAGGTCGGTGACCTCACCCTCCGACGCGTAGCCCATCTGCACGATGCGGGTGCCGGCGTCGACGAGACGCCGGAGGACGGCCTTCTCGGCCACGATCGCGGCGTAGTAGCCGGCGTTCGCGGCGGTCGGCACCATGCTCGTGACGCTGTGCAGGTACTCGGCGCCGCCGGCACGCGACAGCAGACCGGTCTTGGTCAGCTCGTCGGTGACGGCGATGACGTCGGTCGGCTCGCCGTGCGAGTACAGCGACAGGATCGCGTCGAAGATGACCTCGTGCTTGGGGATGTAGAAGTCCACGCCACGGGCGGTCTCGATGACGTCGGCGACGGCGTCCTTGGACAGCAGCATCCCGCCGATCGTCGACTGCTCGGCGAGCATGTCGTGCGGCGGCGTCCGTTCGGCTCCGCGGTCGGCCATGTCCCGCGGGGACGGATCGAGATGCGCGATCGACACACGGACTCCCTCTTTGTCGTTGACGACGCGGGCCCTGACCCGCACCGCGATCCTGCCTCGGACGACCGACATCCCCCGACGGCTCCTGGTCGCTCCGTCACGCTACGGGTACGAAGTTATCCCCAGCAAACGGACCTGTGGATAACTCTGTGGAGAGCCTTGGGAACACGCCGAGCCTCGGTGTGGAGAACTGGGGACAACGGTGTGGACAACTGAGCACCAGAACACACGTTCGACCGTCTGACCTGGGGTTTTGAGTTCCACACCATGTGTGGAGAAGTGGGGTTCAAGTGCACGTTGAAGGTTGCCGAAACGAGCCCTACCTGTGTGGAGAACGACTTGACAAGCGCCCCGATCGGGGGACTGATTCTCGGCCCGCTCCCAGCAAGCCCGGACGGGCGGGATCCGTAACCAGACAAGCCGGAAACGGACCGCGGACACCAGGCCGGCCAGAGACAGTCCGCAGCAACCAGATCAGCCAGAGACAGTCCGCAGCAACCAGACCAGCCGGAGCCGCGCCGCAGCAACCAGACCAACCACAGCCGGACCGCAGCCCGCATGAACGACGAAGGGCGGGCCTCCCGGAGGAGACCCGCCCTGCGACGGTGGTGCGGTGCCTACTTGGCGGCGACGACCTGCAGCGAGATCACTGCGGTGATGTCCTCGCGCAGACGCACGGTGGCCTCGTGGTCACCGACGGTCTTGATGGTCGCGGGGACCTCGACCTTGCGCTTGTCGAGCGAGCCGACGCCCTGCGCCTGCACGGCGTCAGCGACGTCCGCGGGACGCACGGAGCCGAACAGACGACCGTCCTTGCCGGCCTTGACGGTCAGCTTGATGGTCGCGTTCTCGAGCTTCATCTTGAGGTCCTGTGCCTCTTCGATGGTGGCGAGCTCGCGAGCGGCACGGGCCGCACGGATCGACTCGACCTGCTTCTCGCCGCCCTTGGACCACGCGACAGCGAAGCCCTGGGGGACGAGGTAGTTGCGGGCGTAGCCGTTCTTGACGTCGACGACGTCACCGGCGGAACCGAGGCCGGAGACCTCGTGGGTGAGGATGAGCTTCGACATGTGAACTCCTCCGATCAGCGGCCGGAGCCGGCGTAGGGGAGGAGCGCCATCTCACGGGCGTTCTTCACGGCACGGGCGATGAGGCGCTGCTCCTGGACGGAGACGCCGGTGATGCGACGGGCGCGGATCTTTCCACGCTCCGAGATGAACTTGCGAAGGGTCGCGACGTCCTTGTAGTCGATGACGCCGACCTTGATGGACTTCGCGGGAGCGGCGTTCTTGCCGCCCTTACCGCGAGGCTTCCGGCGGTCGCCGGTGCTCTTTCCAGCCATTGTTGTTCCTTAGAGAAGAAGAAGTTGTGTGTCCGGGGACAGGAGGATCAGAACGGGGTCTCGTCGTCGAACGAGCCACCGGGCGTGCTCCACACGTCGTTCGACTGTGCGTTGCCGCCCTGCTGGCCACCCTGCGGGGACCAGGGCGCGTCGGACTGACCGCCGCCGTTGCCGCCGTTCCAGCTGCCACCGCCGGTGCCCTGGCCACCGCCGGAGGCGTTACCGCCACCGACCTGGCCACGGCCGCCACCAGAGCCACCCGCAGCGCGGGTGATCTGTGCGGTCGCGTAGCGGAGCGACGGGCCGATCTCGTCGACCTCGAGCTCGATGCTCGTGCGCTGCTGACCCTCACGGTCCTGGTAGGAGCGCTGACGGAGACGACCCTGCGCGATGACGCGCGAGCCCTTCGTCAGCGATCCCGCCACGTGCTCGGCGAACTCGCGCCACACACTCGCACGGAGGAACAGCGCGTCGCCGTCCTTCCACTCGTTCGCCTGACGGTCGAACGTGCGAGGGGTCGACGCGATGGTGAAGTTCGCCACGGCGAGCCCGTTCTGCGTGTAGCGCAGCTCCGGGTCCGCGGTGAGGTTGCCCACCACCGTGATGACGGTTTCGCCGGCCACGGGCTACTCGGCGCTCGCGGTCGCGGTGGCCGTCGCGTTGGCGGCCTTGCGGGCGGCACGGGCTTCGTCGCGCTGCTTCTGCGCGGCGACCTGGGCCATGCCCTCTTCGGCGCGGAGGACCTTGGTGCGCAGGACGGCCTCGGAGAGACCGAGCTGACGGTCCAGCTCCTTGGCGGAGTCGGCCGAGGACGTGAAGTTGACGACGGCGTAGATGCCCTCGGACTTCTTCGCGATCTCGTAGGCCAGGCGACGACGGCCCCAGACGTCCACGTTGTCGACGGTGCCACCGTCGTTGCGGATGACCGCGAGGAACTTGTCCAGGCTGGGAGCGACGGTGCGCTCATCGATCTCGGGGTCGAGGATCGCCATCAGTTCGTACTGGTGCATGCGGAACCCACCTCCTTTGGTCTCGAACGGCTCCGGGCGGTTCCCGGAACAGGAGGGTTGATGCGTGTGTCCGGGTGCGCGGGTGCGCGCGGACAACCCCCCAAGCCTAGCTCACGGCCTGGAGGCCCGCCACCGGCTGTGCAGATCGGCTCGCGTCGGGCAGGCGGCCGGGTGCTCCGACCGTCGGGTCGCGTCGGTCAGTCGGTCGCGTCCGTCAGGCGGTCGGTCAGTCGGTCGCGTCGCGGGAGGCCCACCAGGCGCGCAGGCGCGCCTCGGCGTCCTCGGGGTCGAGGGGGCCCTCGTCCATCCGGACCTCGAGCAGGTGCCGGTAGGCCTCGCCCACGGCCCGTCCCGGCGGGATGTCGAGGATCCGCATGATGTCGTCGCCGGTGAGGTCCGGTCGGATCGACTCGAGTTCCTCCTGCTCGGCGAGGGCCGTGATGCGTGCCTCGAGGTCGTCGTACGCGAACCCGAGCCGGTCGGCCTTGCGCCGGTTCCGGGTCGTGACGTCGGAGCGGGTGAGCTCGTGCAGACGCTCGAGCAGGGGACCGGCGTCGCGGACGTAGCGGCGGACGGCCGAGTCGGTCCACGCGCCCTCGGTGTAGCCGAAGAACCGCAGGTGCAGCTCGATCAGGCGTGCGACCGCGGCGATGGTGTCGTTGTCGAACCGCAGCGCACGGAGTCGCTTCTTCGCGAGCTTCGCGCCGACCAGGTCGTGGTGGTGGAAGCTCACCGCCCCGCCGGGCTCGAGCTTGCGGGTCGCGGGCTTGCCGATGTCGTGCAGGAGCGCCGCGAGCCGCAGCACGGTGTCGGGCGCCTCGCCGGCGTGCCGCTCCGCCTCGTACCCGATCGCCTGCGTCAGGACCGTGAGCGAGTGCTCGTAGACGTCCTTGTGGTGGTGGTGCTCGTCGATCTCCAGGCGCATCGCGGGCAACTCCGGCAGGAAGCGCTCGGCGAGGCCGGTGTCCACGAGCAGGCGGATGCCCGGCACCGGGTCGCCCGTGGCGAGGAGCTTGACGAACTCGTCGCGCACACGCTCGGCGGAGACGATCTCGATCGAGGCGGCGAGCTCGACCATCGCGTCGCGGACCTCGTCCGACACCGTGAAGCCGAGCTGCGACGTGAAGCGGGCGGCGCGCATCATCCGCAGCGGGTCGTCGCGGAACGAGACCTCGGCGGCCTGGGGCGTGTGCAGGCGCTCGGCGAGCAGGTCCTCGACGCCGCCGTGCACGTCGACGAGCTCGCGCTGGGGGAGTCGCAGCGCCATCGCGTTGACGGTGAAGTCCCGGCGGAGCAGGTCGTCCTCGATGGTCTCGCCGAACGCGACCTCGGGCTTGCGGGTCTCTCCGTCGTACACGTCGCTGCGGTACGTCGTGATCTCGACCTGCTCACCACGGACCCGGGCGGCGATCGTCCCGAACTGCCGGCCGACGTCCCAGGTGGCGCTCGCGATCGGCTCGACGATCCGCAGGACGTCGTCCGGACGGGCATCGGTCGTGAAGTCGAGGTCGGTCACGGGGCGGCCGAGGAAGGCGTCACGGACGGGCCCGCCGACGAGTGCCAGTTCGTACCCGGCGTCGGCGAAGGTCCGAGCGAGGAGGGCGACGGGCTCGGTGGCGGCGAGTGCGTCGAGTCGCTCGACGGCCTGGGCAACGGAGTGCATGACGGACCTCATCCTCCCAGATGCTCGTGCAGGAGTTCTGCACGTGTCCGAGTGCCCACGGGATCGTCACCACGCGCCCTCGTACACTCGTGCACGGCCGGAACCGACCCTCGGGCCCCTCCGTATGCACATGCTCCGCTCCACCCTCGCCGCCGCAGCGACGGCCCTCGTCGCCATCGGCCTCGTCGTCACGCCCGCCGTGACCGACGGCGCCGACGCCGCGACCGGCTCCTCCCCGACCACCCGGACCACGCACACGGTCGCCGCCGACACCGGCAGGACGACCGTCTCGGTCGCGCCCGGGAACCGCGGCATCGTGCAGCGCGACCAGGACCTCGAGCTCACGGTGATCGTCACGAACGGCACCGACGACGAGGTGCCCGCGGGCACCGCCGAGCTCGACATCTACCGCCAGGTGAGCAGCCGCGGCGAGCTCGCCGACTGGCTCGAAGACACCAGCACAAGCGGTTACTTCGGCGCCCCGATGGGCTCCGTGGACGTCCCGGCCGTCCCGGCACACCGCTCGGTGTCGCAGACGGTCCGGATCGTCCCGGGCAACGTCGGGCTCGGCGGGTACTCCTCGTTCGGTGCCCGCCGCATCGCCGCCGAGTACTCCGCGGGCGACACCTCGGCCGTCGCCCGTTCCGCGATCACCTGGTACCCGGACTTCGACCGCACGCCGGTCGGGGTCTCCGTCGCGATGCCGGTCACCCTGCCCGCGACCACCGACGGCACGATCAGCGCGAACGACCTCGCCGCGGCCACCTCGGTCGACGGCACCCTGTCGCAGCAGCTCGACGCCGCCCAGGACCACAACGTCGCGCTCGCGGTCGACCCCAGGATCATCGCGTCGATCCGACTGCTCGGCGAGAGCGCCCCGTCCACGGCACGGACCTGGCTGCAGCGACTCGAGGGCATGCGCAACGAGACCTTCGCGCTGTCCTACGCGGACGCGGACGTCACCGGGCTGCGCCAGGCCGGAGCCGACGGCGTCCCCGGCGTACTGTCCCTCGACCAGCAGGTCCGGCCCGAGGACTTCCCCGGCGCCGCGACCGCCACGCCCACACCGACCGACGTCCCCACCGGCGACACCGCGACCGCGGACCCGGGAGCGGGGACCGACGCGACCGCACCGGCCGACGGCGACGCCGCGACCGACTCCCAGCCGGGGGCCGACGCCACCGACGACCCGGACGGCAGCGACCAGACGCCGACGCTCCCCACCACCCGGACGCTGCTCGACTTCCCGTGGTCGATGTCCGGCGTCTCCTGGCCGGTCGAGGGCACGGTGGCCGACGGGGACCTGCCCGCCCTCGCCGCCGCCGGCACCACGAGCACGATCGTGGCGAGCGGCAACACCTCCGCGGGCGCCGACGCGACCGTGGCCGCGTCCGAACGGATCGGCGACCAGCACGTCCTCGTGGCCGACCAGTCCGCCTCCGCGCTCCTCCGCACGGCCGCGGACGCCGACGACCAGGCCACGTGGGACACCGCCATGGCCGGTCTCACGGCGACGCTGGCGGCCTCGGCACGGTCCGGCTCCGCGACGAACCCGGTGCTCCTGACCCTCGGGCGCACGTGGCCGACCGACACCCAGCGGCTCGGTCAGGCGCTCGACGCCCTCGAGAGCACCGCCTGGGTGTCGCCGTCCGACCTGTCGAAGACGGCCGCCGCGACGCCCGGTTCCCTCACGCTCAGCGCAGGAGGTGACGACGACGCGCGGCTCGACCGCCTCCGTCGGCTGGTCGAGGGCGAGCGCAGCCTGTCCGCGTTCTCCACGGCCCTCGACACCCCCACCGACGTCACGGCCCCGGCCCGGCTCGAGCTCCTCGCGCTCGCCTCGAACGCCTGGCGCGCCGACCCGGACGCCCTCGCCACCGCGGTCGACCGCCAGGTCGGTCGCTGGGTCAAGACGACCTCGTCGGTCAGCATCCCGAACTCCAGCTCGCTGACGCTCCTCGGCGACCGGACATCGCTGCCGGTGTCGATCCGGAACAGCTCCGCGTACCCGGTCACCGTGAAGCTCCGGGTCCAGCCGTCGAGCTCGGCTCTCCGGATCGTGCGGAACGACATCGAGGTCCAGGTGCAGCCGCAGTCCTCGACCCGCGCGACGATCCCGGTGCGGTCGGTGGCGAACGGCACGGTCACCCTCACCATGACGGTGGTCAGCCCGACCGGCACGACGCTCTCGCAGCCGTCCACGGTCGAGCTCAACGTCCAGGCCCAGTGGGAGACCGTCATCACCGCCCTCGCGGGCATCGGTCTCGTCGCGGTCTTCGGCTTCGGCATCGTCCGGAGCATCCGCAAGCGCGTCCGGCGCCGCAACGGCGAGCTCGACGACGAGGACGAGGACGACCCGAACCGGCTCCTCGCCGAGCAGCCGCCGGCGCCGGGTTCGGCGGCCGCACGGCAGGCAGCCGCAGCCGGCGCAGCGGGCGCAGCGGATGCAGCGGGCGCGGCCACGGCCGGCCCTGGACCGCACCACGCGGCGGGGGCGGGCCGGACCGCGCTGGCCGAGCCGCGCCTCCCGGCCGGTGCCCAGGGCGGTGGCGACGGCAGCGACGAGCACGACGGCAGCGACGACCGCGACCAGCGCCGCGACGGTGCTCGCGACGACCGCGACGCACCGATCACCGACCCCCAGGAGCCGACCATCAGCACCCAGCAGCAGCCCGCCGTCGACGCCGAACCCGCTGCCGAGCGCAACCTCGGCCGGGCCAGCGCGATGCTCGCGGCCGGCACCATGCTGTCGCGGGTCCTCGGGTTCGCGAAGACCTTCGTGCTCGCCTTCGCCATCGGCAACACCGGGTCGGACGCCGCGAACGCGTTCGCCGTGTCGAACCAGCTGCCGAACAACATCTACGCGCTCATCGCGGGCGGCCTGCTCTCGGCGGTCCTCATCCCGCAGATCGTGCGCTCGATGAAGCAGCACACCGACGGCGGCACGGCGTACGTGAACAAGATCGTCACCCTCGGCGCGACCGTCTTCGTTGCGATCACCGTCATCGCGACCCTGCTCGCACCGTTCCTCGTGTGGGTCTACAGCCAGCAGTCGTCGGGTGCGGGCAAGGGCTTCACGCCCGCCCAGACCGACCTCGCCGTGGCGTTCGCCTTCTGGTGCCTGCCGCAGATCCTCTTCTACGCGATGTACTCGCTGCTCGGAGAGGTGCTCAACGCCAAGCAGGTGTTCGGCCCGTTCACCTGGGCGCCGCTGCTCAACAACGTGATCGCCATCGCCGGGCTCGTCGTGTTCATCGCCCTGTTCGGCGGCCGCGGCGTCAACGCAGCGACCGAGGACTGGACGCCGCTGAAGATCGCCGTCCTCGCGGGCAGCGCCTCGCTCGGCGTCTTCGCGCAGGCCGCGTTCCTGCCGTTCTTCTGGCGTCGGGCCGGGCTGTCCTTCAAGCCGGACTTCCGCTGGCGCGGCGTCGGCCTGAAGTCGACCGGGACCGCAGCGGGCTGGCTGTTCGCGATGATCCTCGCCACCCAGGTCGCGGGCATCGTGCAGTCCCGTGTCGCATCGCTCGCCCAGGGCGCCGGCAACGCGACCCTGAGCACGTCCTGGCTGCTGTTCATGCTCCCGCACTCGATCGTCGCCGTGTCGATCGCCACCGCGTACTTCACGCGCATGAGCCACGACGCCGAGCGCGGTGACCTGGACGCGGTCCGGCGCAACCTGTCGCTCTCGCTGCGCATCGTCGGGCTGTTCACGGTGTTCGCGAGCGTCGCGCTCGTGGTGCTCGCGCTGCCGTTCGCCCGCATCTGGGAGAACGAGTTCGCCAACGCGCAGGCGATGGCCCTCGTGCTCGTCGCCTACATGCCCGGACTCGTGCTGTTCAGCATGCTCTTCATCATCCAGCGGGTGTTCTGGGCGTTCCACGACCACCGCACGCCGTTCCTCATGCAGCTCGTGCAGTCCGGCCTGTTCGTCATCGGGGCGCTGTCGGTCGCGATGCTGCCCGGCTCGGCGATCGGTGTCGGCATCGCGGTCTGCACGACGGTCGCCGGGTCGACGCAGACGATCGTCGCGCTCGTCGTCGTCCGCCGACGGCTGCAGGGCATCGAGGGCGCGATCGTGACCCGGTCGCACGTGCAGTTCGTCATCGCCGCGCTCATCGCCGGCGTGGTCGGTCTCCTGGTCGTGAACTTCTTCGGGGCGTTCTCGCCCGACGGGTTCGCGATGGCCGACGTCACGGGCGCGCTGATCACCCTCGCGCTGAGCGGCACCGTGATGGCGGCGGTGTACTTCGGGGCCCTGGTGGTCGCGAAGAACGGGGAGATCCAGAACGCGGTGGCGATCCTCCGGGCGAAGCTCGGGCGCTGAGCGCCGGGGCGGCGGGCACCGTCGCTCGATGCGCCGCGGGCACCGTCGCTCGATGCGCCGCGGGCACCGTCGCTCGATGCGCCGCGGGCGCCGTCGCTCGTTCCGGGTCGACGCGCTGCCGCCGCCGGTCGGTCCGCGTCGACACGGTGCCGCCGCCGGTCGGTCCGCGTCGACGCGCTGCGGGTGCCGGGCCGATCCCGGCGCGCACGGGCGGGCCGGAATGCCGCGCCGGTACCATGTGTTGACCCGGTCAGTACGCAACGGAAGGGCAACACGGCATGCGCCAGCTCATCATCATCGGTTCCGGTCCGGCCGGGTTCACCGCCGGCATCTACGCCGCGCGGGCGGAGCTCAAGCCCCTCATCGTCGCGTCCAGCGTCGAGACCGGCGGCGAGCTCACGAAGACCACCGAGGTCGAGAACTTCCCCGGCTTCCCCGAGGGCGTCCAGGGCCCCGACCTCATGATCAAGATGCAGGAACAGGCCGAGAAGTTCGGTGCCGAGGTCCTGTACGACGACGCCACCTCGGTCGACCTGACCGGCGAGGTCAAGAAGGTCACGGTCGGTTCCGGCGAGACGTACGAGGCCCTCGCGGTCATCTACGCGACCGGCTCGGCCTACCGCCACCTCGGTCTGCCCGACGAGGAGCGCCTGTCCGGTCACGGCGTCTCGTGGTGCGCCACGTGCGACGGCTTCTTCTTCCGCCAGAAGAACATCGCGGTCGTCGGCGGCGGTGACTCCGCGATGGAGGAGGCCACGTTCCTCACCCGCTTCGCCGACAAGGTGACGGTCATCCACCGCAAGGACTCGCTGCGTGCGTCGAAGATCATGCAGGACCGCGCGATGAACGACCCGAAGATCGAGTTCGCGTGGAACAAGGAGGTCACCGGCATCACGGGTGACACCGCGGTCGAGGGCGTCACGCTCAAGGACACCGTCACGGGCGAGGAGTCCGAGCTCGCACTCGACGGCCTGTTCATCGCGATCGGCAACGACCCGCGCACGCACCTCATCCACGGCCAGATCGACCTCGCCCCCGAGGGCACCATCGCCGTGCAGGGCCGGTCCTCGAAGACCAACCTGCCGGGTGTCTTCGCCGCCGGTGACGTCATCGACCCGACGTACCGCCAGGCGATCACGGCCGCCGGTTCGGGCACGGTCGCGGCGCTCGACGCCGAGAAGTACCTCGCCGAGCTCGACGACGCGCTGACCGACCAGGCCGAGGGGCGCACACCCACCGAGCCCGCGATGGTCGACGTCACGTCCCTGTAGCCACCACCGGGAGCCGCACGGGGAATGCTCCCCGGGGCGACACCGTTCCAGCACGTACCGACTGCACAGAAAGGACAACCATGTCCAACGCCAAGGCCGTCACCGACGCCACCTTCTCCGACGAGGTCCTCAAGTCGGACAAGACGATCCTCGTCGACTTCTGGGCAGAGTGGTGCGGCCCGTGTCGCGCCGTCTCGCCGATCCTCGACCAGATCGCCGCGGAGCACGCCGACAAGATCGAGATCGTCAAGCTCAACGTCGACGACAACCCGCAGTCCGCGATGAACTACCAGATCACCTCCATCCCGGCGATGAAGGTCTTCAAGGGCGGCGAGGTCGTCAAGACCGTCATCGGCGCCAAGCCGAAGCCGGCGCTCGAGGCCGACCTCGCCGAGTTCCTGGCGTAGGCAGTCCAGCACCGACGGCCCCGTCCTCCTCAGGGAGGGCGGGGCCGTCCGCGTACCCGGGCCGTCCCTGGGATGCCCGGGGCCAGAACCTCAGGATCGGCCCCCGTCTCCCACCGGGGTTCCGGCAGACGATGTCGTAGTGTGGCGGGAATGTCCCACTGAACGGAGCACGCGATGACCAACGGCAACAGCCTGGACCCCTGGTACGACTCCTACGCCCAGCGCACCGCAGGGCTGAGCGCCTCCGAGGTCCGAGCCCTGTTCGCCGTCGCCTCCCGCCCCGAGGTGGTCTCGCTCGCCGGTGGCATGCCGTACGTCTCCGCGCTGCCCCGCGAGCTCGTCACGGGCTCGATCGACCGTGTCATGAACGAGGACGCGGCGATGGCGCTGCAGTACGGCGGGGGGCAGGGCCTGCGCTCCCTCCGCGAGCACATCGTCGACGTGATGAGCCTCGAGGGCATCCGTGCGAGCGCCGAGGACGTCGTGGTCACCACGGGGTCGCAGCACGCGCTCGACCTCGTCACGCGGCTGTTCATCGACCCGGGCGACGTCGTGCTCGCCGAGTCCCCGTCCTACGTCGGCGCGATCGGGGTCTTCCGCTCGTACCAGGCCGAGACGGTGCACGTCACGACCGACGAACTCGGTCTGGTGCCCGAGGCCCTGCGCGAGGCGATCGCGAACCTCCGGACGCAGGGCAAGCGGATCAAGTTCCTCTACACGATCCCGAACTTCCACAACCCGGCCGGCGTTACGATGAGCCGGGAGCGCCGCATCGAGGTCCTGGACATCTGCCGCTCGAGCGGCATCCTCGTGCTCGAGGACAACCCGTACGGCCTCCTGTGGTTCGACGAGCCGGCGCCGCAGGCCATCCGCTCGATCGACGAGGAGGGCGTGGTCTACCTGGGCTCGTTCTCGAAGACCCTCGCACCCGGGTTCCGCGTCGGTTGGGCCCTCGCGCCGCACGCCATCCGCGAGAAGCTCGTCCTCGCCAACGAGTCCGCGGTGCTCGCCCCGAACTCGTTCGGCCAGTACGTCGTGAACGCCTACCTCGACGCCGCGGACTGGAAGGGCCAGGTCGACACCTTCCGCGGCCTCTACGCGGAGCGCAGGGACGCCATGATGTCCGCCCTGGGGGAGTTCCTGCCCGACCTCTCGTGGACGAAGCCGAACGGTGGCTTCTTCGTCTGGCTGTCCCTGCCGGACTCGCTCGACTCCAAGGGCATGCTCCCGCGCGCGGTGAAGGAGCTCGTGGCCTACACCCCCGGCACGGCCTTCTACGCCGACGGCCGCGGCGGCAGCAACATCCGCCTGTCGTTCTGCTACCCGACGCCCGAGCAGATCCGGGTCGGCGTCAAGCGACTCGCGACGGTCATCAACGACGAGCTCGACGTCCTCGAGACGTTCGGCCCGGCGACCCGTCCGTTCCGGGCCGTCCCGTCGTCCGACTCGGTCTCGGCACCGCCGCCGAACATCTCCTGATCAGCACTTTTCCTCACATCGCAGCAGAAGGATCCAGCATGGCCGACCTCACCCGTCGTCACGTCGTCGTCGTCGCCGGGGGGATCTCGCACGAGCGAGACATCTCGTTGCGATCCGGTCGTCGTGTCGCCGACTCCCTGAGCGGCTACGGCTGGCAGGTCGACCTGCGCGACGCTGACGCGTCGCTGCTCCCGGCGCTCCGCGACGACCGCCCGGACGTCGTGTGGCCGGCGCTGCACGGCGCCTCCGGTGAGGACGGCGCCCTGCGGGGCATCCTGGAGGCGCTGGACATCCCGTTCGTCGGCTCCCGGTCGACGTCGGCACGGCTGGCATGGGACAAGCCCACCGCTTCCGCGTTGGTCGCGCGGGCGGGCGTCCGGACCCCGCGGTCGATCACCCTGTCGCACGACGTGTTCCGCGAGCTCGGCGCGGTGGGTGTCCTCGAGGCGATCGGGGCGGACCACCCGGTTCCCCTGGCCGTCAAGCCCGCGCGGGGCGGCAGTGCACAGGGCGTCACGCTCGTCGAGGACGTCCACGACCTCCCGCGCGCGATGGTCACGGCGTACACCTACTGCGACGACGTGGTCATCGAGCAGCTCATCCGCGGCACCGAGGTCGCCGTCGGGATCATCGACACCGGTGACGGTCCCGTGGCCCTGTCCGCCGTGGAGATCGTCCCGAAGGACGGTGTCTACGGCTTCGAGGCCCGGTACAACGCCGGGCTGACGACCTTCTACACGCCGGCACGGCTCCCGGAGGCGGCGTCGTCTGCGGCTGCCGAGGCCGCGGTCGCCGCACATGAGGCGCTCGGCCTCCGGCACGTCTCCCGCGTCGACCTCATCGTCGACGGTGCGGGGACGCCGTGGTTCCTCGAGGCAAACGTCCTACCGGGCCTGACCGAGACGTCGCTCGTGCCCCAGGCCCTGAGCGCATCGGGGTTCGACCTCGGGTGGACCTATGCCGAGCTCGCCGAGCAGGCCATCCGCGACCACGGCGCCTGAGCGCGGAGTCGGAACGGCGACGTTCCACGTGGAACATCGACGTCGATGGGGTTCGTGCGAGCAGCGGTGGGGGTTGCTGACGTGAGCACCGTCCGGAGCAGCCGCATCGTGCCGACGATCGTCGCTGCGAGCACGGCGGCCACTGCTGCTGTCCTCGTCTGGGGGGAGTGGGTGCACTGGTCCGCCGACCGCCGGGAAGCGCACCTGCCCGTCCGTCCCACACTCGCCGCGCCTCCGGACCCGGCAGGCCCGCGGATCGCCGTCCTCGTCCTGGGCTTCGGCAACCCCGGCCACCAGCCGAACCTCGTGAACCGCTGGCGTGCACGCATGGCCGTCCGGACCGCGCGCGACGTGGAGCGCCGCGGGGGATCGGCGACCATCGTCTGCAGTGGCGGACCGGTCCGCGGACCGATCAGCGAGGCGCGACACCTCCGGAGTGCTGTCCGACAGTCCGGATGGGACGGGCCGGTCAGCATCGAGGAGTCGAGCCGATCGACCTGGCAGAACATCGAGAACACGCCAACCCTGCTCGAGGACTTCGACGGCATCGCGATCTGCTCGAACGGGCTCCACGCCGAGAAGGCCCGCGTGTACGTCGCCCGCCAGGACGAGCACCTCGCCCGTCGACTCGTGCGCACGAAGTGCTACCGCCTCGGGGAGATGACCTTCGTCAAGCCGGTGTTCGCCGCGGTCGGGCTGCGGAAGCTGCGGGCGCTCCGCTCCTGAGCGCCCCCGCCACTCGGTCCAGGGAGTGCAGCTGCCGGGCGGGCGCCGCGCCGTCGTGCTGCGGTCGGCGCGAGACGGCCACGCGCTCTCCGCCCGGCGTCAGCGAGTTCGCAGCTCGTCAACCCGGCTGCACCAGTTCGCCACGTGGCCTCCTCAAGCTGCCGAGGGAGCGGCAATCCGGGCGGAGCGTGACGCCGGACCAGAGGGTTCCACGTGGAACAGTGCGTGGGCCCCGCAGGCCGCCCCTTCTCATCACGATCAATCGCGCCCGACCTCGGCCGATACCGGCGCCTGAGGTCTGCCTGGGCTTGGTCGCTGCACCAGTCTCGCGGCCTGGAGCACTCCCCACCGGGCCTCACAGGCCCTCTCGCAGTCGCCTGGTCCATCGACCCGCCCGAGGGTGCGATCGCCCCGGAGAAGCGCGTACAGCGGTTTCGGGTCGCTGCCCACCGACTGTCAGTTCGACTCCGTCGCGCTGCCGTTCGCCGAAACGAACCCAGACGGTCCCACTCCGCGTTGCCCGTGCAGACCAGGCTCCACGTGGAACCGCGGATCGCAGCGCCCCGGCGCGACTCGACAATGTTCCACGTGGAACGCCGGCCTTCCGGAGCGAGACTCGACGATGTTCCACGTGGAACATCGGCCCCTGCAAGGTCGACGACGCGACGGGTCAGCCGGTGACGTCGCCCAGGCCGAGCTCGCCGAGGATCCGGTTCAGGTCGTCGCCGTTCGCGAAGTCGATCGTCACCGAGCTCTTGCGCGCACCGACGGCGATCTTCACCCGCGTGTTCAGCCGGTCGCCGAGTCGCTCGGCGACGTCGTTGAAGTGGGCCTGCTTCTTCGACGGCTCGGCCTTGGGCTTCGCCGGCGTCTTCGTGCTGAGCTGTTGCGCGATGGCCTCAGCCGCACGAACCGAAAGGTCCTCGTTCACGATCTTCTCGGCGAGGTACTCCATCGCCTCGGCGTCCGGAGCAGCGAGGATCGCGCGAGCGTGCCCCGCGGACAGCACACCGGCCGCCACTCGACGCTGCACGGGGGAGGGGAGGCGGAGCAGGCGGATCGTGTTGGTGATCTGCGGACGTGAACGGCCGATGCGCTGCCCGAGCTCCTCCTGGGTGATGCCGAAGTCCGCGAGCAGCTGCTGGTAAGCCGATGCCTCCTCCAGCGGGTTCAACTGCGCACGGTGCAGGTTCTCCAGGAGGGCGTCGCGGAGCATCGCGTCATCGGGGGTGTCCTTGACGATCGCGGGGATGGTCGTCAGGCCGAGTTCCTTCGTCGCACGGAGGCGGCGCTCGCCCATGATGAGCTCGTACTGGGGCTCGGTACCGGTCGCACCCGCGATGGGGCGCACCACGATCGGCTGCAGGAGTCCGATCTCGCGGATTGAGTGCACGAGCTCCTGGAGCTCCTCCTCGCGGAACTCCTTGCGCGGCTGCTGCGCGTTCGGCACGACGTCGAGCGGATTGAGGTTCGCCAGGCGTGCACCGGGCACCGCGAGCAGGTCCTCTGCGGTCTGCCCCGAAGCACTGGGCGCCGAAGCCGGCGTGCCTCCCGTGGGGAAGAACACGTCGACGGGACGGTCCTGCTGGTCACTCGCGGTCGGGATGAGTGCGCCGATGCCTCGTCCGAGGCCGGTTCGCTTGGGTGCCATCAGTCCTGCGCTCCTCGTGCTGCGATCTCGGCGGCCGCCTCGAGGTACGAGAGCGACCCGGACGAGTTGACGTCGTACGACACGACGCTCTGGCCGTAGCTCGGAGCCTCGCTGACCCGGACGGACCGGGGGATCATCGCCTGCAACACCTGGTCGCCGAAGTGCTCTCGGACGTCCGCAGCGACCTGGTTCGACAGGTTCGTGCGCCCGTCGAACATGGTGAGCAGGATGGTCGAGACCCGCAGGTTCGGGTTCAGGTGCCGCTCGATGAGTTCGATGTTCCGCAGGAGCTGGCTCAGGCCCTCGAGCGCGTAGTACTCGGTCTGGATCGGGATGAGCACTTCCTGCGCCGCGACGAACGCGTTGATCGTCAGGAGTCCCAGCGAGGGCGGGCAGTCGATGAAGACGTAGTGGTACGGCTCGTCCAGCGAGCTGAGGTACTGGTCCAGTGCCGTGCGGAGTCGCTGCTCGCGGGCCACGAGGGAGACGAGTTCGATCTCCGCGCCGGCGAGGTGGATGGTGGCCGGCACGCACCAGAGCGTGTCCGACTCGGGGGAGCGTTGCACGGTGTCCGCGATCGGCGCCTCGTCGACGATGACGTCGTAGATGCTCGCGACCTCGGCCTGGTGGTCCACTCCGAGCGCCGTCGACGCGTTGCCCTGCGGGTCGAGGTCGATCACCAGCACGCGCGCCCCACCGTGCGCGAGCGCCGCCGCGAGGTTGACGGTCGTCGTGGTCTTCCCGACGCCGCCCTTCTGGTTCGACACCGTGAAGATCCGCGTCTTCGGCGGCAGCGGGAACTGCTGCGTCGCGATCGCTCGGCGCCGACGGTTGAGATCGGCGATCTCGCGCGCGAGGGGTGTCGACGCGTCGTAGTCAGTCGATGAACTCAACGAAGACCTCTTCCCCGGTTCGATGTTTCACGTGGAACGTGCCGGCGATCACCGGTCGAACCGGCCGAGCTGCAGCGTCAGTCAACTGTAGCCCGGAAGACTCGCGTGGTCTCCTCGACCACACCGTCCCCGAGCTCGAGAACCTCGACGTCGGCGAGCCGCTTCCGGAGGATGACCTTGCGGGCCTTCTCGATCTCCTCGTCGACCCGAGCGCCCTTCATCAGGATGAGCTGCCCTCCGGAACGAACGAGCGGCACCGTCAGCGGGATGAGCTTCGACAGGGCACTGACCGCGCGCGCGGTCACCTGGTCGACGACGATCTCGTCAGCGACGTCCTCAGCCCGGCCACGGACGACCTCGACGTTGTCCAGCCCCAGGCGTGTGGCCTCGCTCGTCAGCCACTCGCAACGCCGTTCCATCGGCTCGATGAGCGTGAAGGACACGTCGGGCCGAGCGATCGCGAGCACGAGACCCGGCAACCCGGCACCCGAACCGACGTCGGCAACCCGGCCACGCGCCTCCAGGAGGGGTGCCAGGAGTGCAGAGTTGAGGATGTGTCGTGTCCACAGGCGAGGCAGCTCGAGCGGGCCGATGAGGCCCAGCTCCTCGCCCCGACGCGCGAGCTCGTGTGTGAAGGAGCGTGCGAGCTCGATCCGATCGCCGAACAGGTCGACCGCCGCGGCGGGCTCCTGTTCCAGGACCGGGGCCGGTGCCTCGTCCGTCATCGGGTGACGACCGTGTGGCGGTCCCGACCCTCACCCTCGGACTCCGAGTGCAGGCCCTTCTCGGCCACGAGGTCGTGCACGAGCTTGCGCTCGTAGGACGACATCGGGGGAAGGGCAGCCGACGGCGCACCGGCCTCGATGCGCTCGGCGGCGGTGTCGACCAGGCGCTGCAGCTCGGACGCACGGGCATCGCGCGAGCCACCGATGTCGAGGATGAGACGGCTGAACTCGCCGGTCTCGGCCTGCACGGTGATGCGCGTCAGCTCCTGGAGCGCCGACACGGTGTCCGGCTTCGCGAGCACACGGAGGGCACCGCCCTCGTCGGAGACCGACAGGTAGACGCGTCCGGCGCGCTCCTCGATCTCGATGTCGCCGTCGAGGTCGCAGATGTCGAGGAGCTCCTCGATGTAGTCCGCCGCGATGTCCGCTTCGTCACGCACGTCCCCGTCACGCACGTCCCCGTCACGCACGTCCCCGTCGCGGACGTCCTCGTCCGTGGTGGCGGCCTGCTCGGCGTCGGTGTGCTCGTCCGCCACGTCAGCGGCGGCGATGTCCTGCTCGGTCACTTACTTCTTCCCAGTCTTCTTGGAACGGTTCTTGCCGACGGGCTGCTGCCGCTGCGTGTTCACACGGGCGGCCTCGGCCTCGACGGCACCTGCGCCGACGCCGGCCTCGGCGAGGACCGGGGTCCCACGACGCTGGGCCTTCTTCGCCAGGCGGGCCTCGCGCGCCAGAGCGGCCTCGGACCCCGGGGTCGGCATGCTGCGGATCACGAAGAACTGCTGGGCCATGGTCCAGACATTCGAGGCGAGCCAGTAGAACATGACGCCGAGCGGGAAGCTCAGGCCCGAGATCACGAAGACCAGGGGGAGGATGTACAGCATCATCTTCTGCTGGCGGTACATCGGCGACGCCTTGGTCTCCGGCGACATGTTCTTGGCGACGAGCTGCAGCTGCGTGATGAACTGCGAGACGGTCATCACGACGATCATGAAGCCGGCGATGACCCGCACCTCCCACCCGGAGGCGTTCGTGAAGGTCTCGTGCAGGGGGGCGCCGAACAGGGCGGCGTTGCCGAAGTCCTGCGCCAGGGTGTTCGTGAGCAGGCCGATGCCCGTCTTGTTGATCTGCGCCTCGTGCAGCACCGAGTACAGCGAGAAGAAGATCGGCATCTGGATGAGCAGCGGCAGGCAGGAGCTCAGCGGGTTCGTCCCGGTCTCCTTGTAGAGCGCCATGGTCTCGCGGCTCATGGCCTCACGCGAGAACTGGTCCTTCTTGCCCTTGTACTTGTCCTGGATCTTCTTCAGCTGCGGTGCGACCTCGAGCATCCGGCGCTGCGACTTGATCTGCCGCACGAAGATCGGGATGAGCGCCGCCCGGACCACGAAGGTCAGGAAGATGATCGACAGCACCCACGTGATGCCCGCCGAGGGGTCCATCCCGATGCTCTCGAAGATCCAGTGGAATGCCACGAGGATCGCCGAGACCACCCACTTGAGGGGCCAGAGGATCGTTCCGATGAAGACCATGAGGACGGTCACGCCTTTCGAGTGCGCTGGGTGAGCAGGACCGGGCGGTGGGCACCGACCGGACGGGATCCCTGCTGCGGGGTCGGCGCGAGCACGAACCCGAACCGGTTGACGAGGTAGGGACGACGTCGCTCACGCACGTCGTCGATGCCGCCGGCGGCCCAGGGGTTGCACCGTGCGATGCGCCACGCGCCCATCGCCGATCCGCGGACGACGCCGTACTGCTGGATGGCCTCGAGCGCGTACCGGGAGCACGAGGGGTGGTAGCGGCAGACGTTGCCGTACAGCGGGGAGACCACCGCGCGGTACACGCGGAGCACGACGACGCACGCGTTGCGCGGGAGCAACGCGAGGACCCAGCCGAGCCGGGTCAACAGGGTGCGGTTCATGCTGCTGCCTTCTCCACCCCGCGCGCGAAGGAGCGCGAGACGTCTTCGAGCAGGGTAGGCCATGTGGCACCCGCTGCGGCTGGCAGTGCCCTGATGACCACGTCGTGCCCGGTCGGCACCTCGGTCAGCAGCGCGTGCGCGATCGCCTTGAACCGTCGACGGAGCAGGTTCCGCGTGACCGCGTTCCCGACGGTCTTCGCGACGATGAACCCGAAGCGGGTCGGGGCATCGACCGCGACTGCGCCACCGGGAGTACGCCTGACCACGGATACGACGACGTGCGCCGTGGCGCTCCTGCGACCACGACGCACGACGGACCGGTAGTCGGAACCGCTGACGATGCGGTTGGCGCGGGCCAACACGATCGCTACCGGGTCCGGGACCGGATCAGGCGCTCCAGCCCGATCAGGCGGAGAGCTCGGTGCGGCCCTTGCCGCGACGTGCGGCGAGGATCGCGCGGCCGGCACGGGTGCGCATGCGGGCGCGGAAGCCGTGCTTCTTGGCGCGACGACGGTTGTTCGGCTGGAAGGTGCGCTTGCTCATGATGATCTCCACACGGCTGCGCTGGAGGGATGGGCTCAGCGCGAGCCGTCACGTATGTATGTAGAGCCGTCCGACGTGGCCGGACGACGCGATGGGCGCGACCAAGAGGCCGCAGTCAACTGGATAACGGTACGTGACGGCGGCGGTCAGGTCAAACGCCGCTCCGGACGCGCACGCCCGGTGCCGGGCGTGAGCCCGTCGTCCACATTGGGGAAAACCTTCGTTCGGTACGACCACCCCTGACCCTTTACAGTGGTGTGATCGATCGGCCCGTTCCCCGGAGCCACGGGGGAGTACCCCCCAGAGCGCCGGCGCGGTCGACGTGGACAGGACTGTGGACAACCCTGTGGACCACCGCTCGCGGGGCCCGCACCGCTGGACCCCGGACGACACGTCCCGTACCCGGACCGACGACGGTGCCGCCCGGGCCCGGACCGGGTCCCGCGGGCCACACCGGCTCAGCCGGCCCGGCACAGACCAGCACGCAAGAACCGCCGGGGCCGCGGCCCGCACGACGAAGACCCACCACCGGACACGACCACCACCGGCCGAGCACGGCCGACCACGACAGCGAACCTGGAGACGAGCGCGAC